>JAEWEH010000492.1 GCA_023389535.1 Pseudomonadota bacterium | reverse complement strand
TCTCCAGATAGCTGCGTAGGATGGACTCGGAGCTTCCCGGCATTACGTCGAACGCGGGTTGTTTGGGGTTTCTGCCTGCTACCATCTCAGTCGCAGACCAACTGTATGGGAGTGACTGATATGAGCGACCTTCTAGAATGGGCAGAGATGTGCGGGATGGAAAATCTGAGAGCGCATCGCGAGGATGCGGATACTTTGAAAAAGCAAGCGGCGACGACCTTAACCGTTTTGCTTGCGGGGGCAACCGGCGGGTTAGCCTATGCCATCAAGGGGATAGAATACGGTTCGCTGTGGTGGGCCGTTGGAAGCGCCGCCTTCGCTGCCTACCTCTATGGTCTGTGTGCGCTTTTGGTGTTTCAGACGCTCACAATCAAGGACTATCCGTCGTTACACAATCAGCCTTTGAATCTGTACCAACCTTGCTATTCGCTTAATGCCATCAAAGAGAAAGAGCTTGAAAATATTCAAGCGCGAATTAAACAAGCGATTGAGCGGAACAAGGAAATCTCTGGCTGGCTGAACGGTATTCGTTATGCCGCGGTCGCCAGCCCGATTGTTTTTCTTACTTTCGCTGCGGTGGTTGTGGCCACTTTAGGCCCGGATCAGGTTGATCCACCTTTGGGCTTGGTTTCGTAGTAGGCTCCGCAGGCGGTAGCGGTGTATTTTTCGCTGGCGGTGTAACGGGTTTGGTTTTTTCTGGGTCTCTCATATTTTCATCCTCAGTGGTTGGGACGCCGGGGCCGTTGTAACTTACCACGACCCCACCGTGTCGAACATAAGGTCAGTTTTTTGCTTGAGGAACAGATATGGCACTAATACCCAAAACGTCGCCGCTTCGTGGAAGGATACCTCGAGAAGCTTCGGCACAATGAGTAGTTTGCTGGTCGCGACAAGAATCATGTTAAACCTGGATGGGCGGTTCGCTGCAATTATCTAGTGGAGGAAGGCATGACACACGAGGACCCTAAGGCGGCCCAAGACGCAGATGCTGAAATTCTGGCCGCTCTGCTACGGCTTGCTTGCCATCAGCATGGGAAACTGGCCGTTCAGTTGGAACTGGGAAAAATGAAGCACGATCTCCAGGCGGATCAGTCTTACTCTGTCCCGTTTTCAAGGAGACTCCGCCACATAAAGAAACTCGCTAATCTGGAGTAAGCTGGCACGCAGCAATTGGCATAACGCCGGCTTCTTACTTTCATCCGCTACGCTTAACTTACTAGCACGTGACACCATGACCTCTTCCGTAGATTCGCTTCCTCGCATTGCTGTCGCCGCCTTGGGCGGTACCATCGCCATGGCGGGCACGCCGGAAGCAGGCCTTCAACCGGCCCTTAATGCGGATCAACTGCTGGCGGCCGTCCCCCAGGCGGCATCGATTGCCCGCCTGGACATGGAGTCCTTGGCGTCGGTAGGCAGTGCATCGTTGGGCTTCAGCCATTTATTGAAGTTGTTGGTCTGGGCCCATGCCAAGGCGGACGAGGGCTATGAAGGCATAGTCGTGACGCAGGGAACGGATACTCTTGAGGAAAGCGCCTTCTTTTTTTATTTATGCTGGTCGCGCAGCATTCCGGTGGTGTTCACGGCTGCCATGCGCGGGGCGTCGGCGTTAGGGGCGGACGGGCCGGCCAATATCCTCGCTTCCCTGGTTGCCATAACGAGCGAAGGGATGCAAGGCCGGCGCGTCGCGGTCGTGATCAATGATGTCATCCATTCCCCGCTCAGGGTGATGAAAAGCCATACCCTCGCCGTCGAGACCTTTACGTCCTATCCGGCCGGGCCGATGGGTATGGTCGTCGAAGGGCAGGCCGTATTTACAGACGGGGCCGAAGCTCGAACCAAGCCTCCATGTGGCGGACTGGCGTGGTCGGCAGGCAACTTGCCTTCGGCCGACCACGCTGACGTGGCGATTGTCGCTACCTGGCCCGGTGATGATGGCCGGCTGGTGGAAGCTGCGATGAACGCTGGTTTTGCCGGGTTGGTGATTGCCGGAGTCGGGGCTGGGCATGTCAGTGCGCAGTTCGCGCAGCGCCTGGAAGGGCTGATGGGCCGTATGCCGGTCGTCATGGCCAGCCGCGTGCCCTTCGGCCCGACAGCGAGCCGTACCTATGCCTATCCGGGGTCAGAGATCCATCTGCAAAAAATGGGTGTGCTGATGTCGGGACGGCTATCGCCGCAAAAAAGCCGCGTCCTGCTTTGGTCCCTGCTTGCAGCCGGCATGAAGGGCAGGGCACTGGATCAGGCTTTTCTCGAGGTCGCCCAAGGCCGTTAGGCCATCGATTGCTGATTCGTGCAGAACCGTGGTTGCTGCGCTCGCCGCGGCCACAATGCCTCGCGCTGGCTATCGCTCGTCAAGCTGCTCCGATATTTCAATCAGATTGAGATCGGGATCGCGCAGGTAAATCGAACGTATTGCCCCGACGGCGCCGGTCCGTCGCACGGGGCCTTCAATGATGTTGGCGCCTTTTCCTTGCAGTTCAGCGATCACATCGTCCAAGGGACGGTCGGCAATAAAGCACAAGTCCAATGCGCCCGGCACGGGCAAATGGGCCTTCGGTTCGAACTCTGATCCTTTGACATGGACGTTGATTTTCTGCTGCCCGAAGCTGAATGCTTTCCGCCCCTGCCCAAAGCTGACAAGAGCCATCCCTAGCAAGCCCACGTAAAAGTCCACGCAGGCCTGTTCGTCGGTAGTTGTCAGGACCAGATGATCAAGGTGGTGAATCATGTAAGTTTCCTCCAGCGGGCTGGCGATATGTTTATCTGCTGTGCCGCCGAGCATTCGCGTCGAAACGAGCTGCTGACTGGACAGATGAAGAATGGTATTGTGGCCGAATTTCGGGTCGGGAGCAGCGCGTGCATAGCATCGGGAAACCACTATTGCCATGGTTGGTCGGTATTGCGTCGATAGTCGCAGCGGTTACGCAAGCAGGTGCTGCCGCTCCTGCGAAGCAGCCGCCGGCAAGCAATGCACCCAAAATCAGCCAATTCAGTCCCCAAGGCCAAGTGGCCAAGGTGGAAAGCATCAAATTATCCTTCAACTCCACCGTAGTGCCGTTTGGCGACGGCCAACTGCAGGCGCCGGTCGATGTCGTATGCAACGATCCGGAATTGAAGGGGCAGGGGAAGTGGCTGGATGGCAGGCGCTGGACATATGCCTTCGAGCGTGAGCCAGGCCCAGGGGTACAGTGCGTAGTCACC
>JAEWEH010000482.1 GCA_023389535.1 Pseudomonadota bacterium | reverse complement strand
GCTTTGCCCTGGAGGATTTTTCCGCGTTGAGGTTCATGTACGACAAGGCGCGGCAGCTCGGTGTCGGAACGCCTGTGTCTTTCGTGCCGCCGCTTTCCGACCCTAAGGACTTATTCGGCTGCCTGGGTCTTCAAGCGATCGGCGTCCAGGCTGAGCTGGCGGAACATTGATATGGCGACGGAATTACGTGCCGTAAGCCTGATCGGTGTGCCAACGGATATTGGCGCAGGTACACGTGGCGCCGGCATGGGCCCCGACGCCTTGCGCGTGGCCGGCTTGGCGCAGGCGCTCTCGAGTCGGGGAATGCACGTGCAAGACACCGGGAATCTGTCCGGGCCGGCGAACCCCTGGTTGCCCCCCGTGGCTGGATACCGGCATTTGAACGAAGTGGCGCATTGGAGCAGGTCCGTGCATCAAGCCGTGTGGACGCAGTTGCTAGCCAAGCGTATACCCATCGTTCTAGGGGGAGACCATAGTCTGGGTATTGGATCCGTCGGCGCTGTAGCGCGGTATTGCCAAGAGTATGGCAAGACGCTGCGCGTGATGTGGCTGGATGCACACACGGATTTCAATACTGCGGCGCTTACACCCAGCGGCAACATACATGGCATGCCTGTAGCCTGTCTGTGCGGATTTGGACCCAACGAACTGGTTCACCTCGAAGGGCCTGGCCCAACCTTGTCACCCTCCCAGCTTCGCTTGATAGGCGTACGCAGCGTTGACGACGACGAGCGTCAGTTCGTTCATGAGGTCGGGCTGGACGTCTACGATATGCGCGCTATCGACGAGCTGGGGATGCGCAGCGTGATGCGCGCCGCGCTGGGGCAGTTGCCCGACAACGCCCATCTGCACGTCAGTTTCGATGTGGATTTTCTGGACCCGGATTTTGCCCCGGGCGTGGGCACTCCGGTGCGTGGCGGGCCGACTTGGCGTGAAGCGCAGCTGTGCATGGAAATGCTGGCGGATACCGGGCGTGTGGGCTCGCTGGACATCATGGAACTAAATCCCGCGCTGGATATCCGCAACCGCACTGCCGACGTCATTGTCGAGTTGGTCGACAGCCTGTTCGGCAGAAGCACCCTGGTCAGATGAACTTAATGAGGCCCACATTGGCACTTCACTGAACTTCAGTCGCTTGTAAGGGTCGAAGTTCGTAGGCATGGAAATTGCAAGGAAGATAGCGCTTCCAGTGACACTGGCTCAGTTAGCTGCCAGCCGGCACTGGCTACCACACGGGAGAAGAGCTGTGATCGATCGCAAGGAAGAGACAGGTCGGCACCAATCCGAGTTTATCAACTCGCTGGCAGACTATTCACGCACGCAGCAGGCTCGACAATGGGAAGGCAGTTTCAGCGACTACCTGCGCGATATTGTTGCGGCTAATCCGGCGCACGCGGCAAGGACCAGCCATCAGTACATCTGGGACATGATCCGCTGGAGCGGGATCGAAGCCCCCAAAGACAATGCGCCTGGCGCACGCTACAAACTATTTGAAAATGATTTGTTTGGCGTTGATCAAGCGCTGGAACGCATCGCCAATTACTTCAAGGCAGCCAGTGAAGGTTCCGAAGTCGGTCGGCGCCTGTTGCTCTTGCTGGGCCCGCCCTCCGGCGGCAAATCCAGTCTGGTCACGCTCCTCAAGCGCGGCCTGGAAGCCTACAGCCGCACAGACGAAGGTGCGTTATATGCCATCCAGGAAAGCCCCATTCAGGAATCTCCCCTGCTTCTGATTCCGCACGGCAAACACGCGGAATTCAAGGCATCTTACGGGGTAGACATCAGGGGCGAGCTTTCACCCTTCGTACGTAAGCTGCTGAATGAAAAATACGGCGGCGACTTTGCCCGCGTGCCGGTGCACCGCATCTTCATCGACGAGGCCGATCGCAAGGCGATAGGCACCTATGCACCGCATGACCCCACCACGGCGGACATCGCCGACCTGGTCGGCTCGGTCGATTTGTCTAAGGTTGCCGAATACGGGGATGAAGGCGATCCGCGCGCGTGGTCGTGGTCCGGGGCGGTCTATGCCGGCAACCGCGGTCTGCTGGAAATGATTGAGATCCTCAAGGTCAAGCGCGAATTCCTGTATTTGCTGCTCACCCTGACCCAGGAGCAGGTCGTCAAAGTGTCCCGGTTCCCGCTGATCTATATGGATGAAACCATCGTCGCGCACACCAATATGGCCGAGTTTCATCGGTTCCTGCAGGAAAAGGAAAATGAAGCCTTGCTCGATCGTATGGTCATCGTGCAGGTACCCTATACCCTTTGCTATACCGATGAAGCGCGCATTTATCACAAGCTGACGTCCAGCACACCGTCTTTCCGGCAAGTGCACCTTGATCCGCACGCGCTGCGTGTGGCAGCGGTATTCGCGATTCTGACGCGCCTGAAAAAATCGGAACGCCAGGACATCGACCTGAGCAAAAAGCTGCGCATCTATGCACGCGAAGCTGTCGAAGGCGTATCGGACGCCGAGGCGGAACGCATCACGCGCGAGCAGCCGGACGAGGGAATGGACGGCGTGTCGCCGCGCTTCATCGTCAACGCATTGGCCGGTGCCATCAGTCAATCGGAAAGCAAAAGCCTTACGGCGATGGAAGTCATGCTGGCGCTCAAGGATGCGATCGAATCCGATGCGCGCATGGACGCCAAGCTGAAAAAGCAGTGGACGGATTTCCTGGTCACCACCCGCAAGGAGTTCTACAACCGCTGGGTGAAAGAAGATGTGCACAAAGCGTTATTCGTGTCCTTTCAGGCTGAAGCACAAGAGCTTTTGGACAAGTATCTGGATGAAGTCGAAGCGGTGCTTGAGAATCGGAAGGTGGATGATCCCATCACCGGTGAAGAGCGTAACGCCGACGAGCGGTTCCTGCGCAACGTAGAAACCAAGATCGGGATCTCGGATTCAGGCAAGGCCTCGTTCCGTCAGGAAATCGTGCGCAAGGCCTTGGGCGCCTATAAGCGTGGGTCCAGGTTTACCCTGGCCGACCATGCCCGGCTGCGCGAAGCGATCGAACAGTACCTGTTTGAAGAACGACGCGATGTACTGCGTCTGGTGACCTCGACCACGCGTGCCGATCCCGACGCCGTAAAGAAGATATCTGCGGTCGAGGAGCGTTTGGTCGATACGTATGGCTACGATGCGCACAGCGCGCACGAAGCGCTCAATTACGTGACCACACTGCTCGCGCAGGAATAGCGACAAGACACGAGACCATCATGGCCGAACGAGCATACCAGCAGCGTTCCAGCCTGGTGCACGCGCACCAGTGGTACGACTTGTTTTCGCGCGGCGCCCGGGACTGGCTGCGGCACAACCAGAAGATTCGTGACGCGGTGCGCGTGCAACTGCCCGAGATAATCGCCGGTGCAGACATTCTCAGCCGGCCGACAGGCCACACCGTCCAGATTCCCGTTCATTTCCTGGAGCACTATCGCTTTCGTTTAAGCACTCCCAATGAAGAAACCGGCGTAGGCCAGGGTGGCGGCAAGCCCAACGATGTCTACCAGCAAGGTCAAGTAGAAGGCGATGACACGGGCCAGCCTACCACCGGTGGCAACGGCAAAGGCGAGCTGCGCTTCTTGCTCGAGCTCAGCATAGAAGATATTGTCGACTGGATATGGCAGGAGCTTCATCTGCCCGATCTCAAGCCACGCACCAACGATACGCTGCGGGACAAAGACTTGGTCCGTGAAGGCTGGGGCCGGCGCGGCGCCAATTCGCGCCTGGATCGGCGCCTGACCCTGAAGGAGGCGATCAAGCGGCGGCATGCGCAACCTGAAGGCGCCGCACCCTTTACCGACGACGATTTACGCTATCGCCAATTGGCGCGGCGGCAGCGTCCTGCAACGGACGCTGTGGTCGCACTGGTACTGGATGTCTCCGGCTCGATGGATGCGGATCGGCGCAAGCAGGCCAAATCCTTTTTCTTCTGGGTAGTACAAGGCTTGCGCCGGCAATACGGCAACACCCTCGAGATCATCTTTATCGCACATACCGATGAAGCGTGGGAATTCACCGAAGAGCAATTTTTCCAAGCCAGTTCCACTGGCGGGACCACGGCATCCAGCGCCTTCAAGCTGGTATTGGACATCTTCGGCGAACGCTACCCAGCCGGTCGCTATAACCACTATATGTTTTACGCCTCCGACGGGGACAACTTCGCCGATGACAGGGCCCTGGCCGACAAGCTGTTATGCCAGCTGGCGGATATCGTCAATTTTATGGGGTTCCTGGAAACACCCCAGAACCCCCACGAATCGGGCCTTTCAGAAACAGGCCGCCTGTTTCGCTCGCTGGAGTCACGCGACTATCGGGTAGGCGCCTATACCGTGCATAACCACGCTGACGTATGGACCGCCGTGCGGCGCTTCTTCCAGCAGCAGGCTGGCGCGAATGCGGACACGGGGGTCTAGGATGCACACCATGCGCGAACCGGGATTGGAACAGCTCAAGGACTACATGCCAAAAATCGAAGCGCTTGCCACGCGCTACGGGCTTGAGTTCGATCCGGTCGATTTTGAACTGGTACCCAATACATTCATGATGGAGGTTGCGGTCTACGGGCTGCCCATCCGCATGCCGCACTGGTCTTTTGGCGTCCGTTACATCCATCAGCATGTACAGCATCGCATGGGCGGCTCGCACATATTCGAAGTGGTGTTTCCGGGTAACCCCAACCGCGCCTACTTGGTCACCGATAATGGCCTGGCCCAGAACACGCTGGTCACTGCCCACGTGCTCGGGCATGCCGATTTTTCCAAGAACAACGCTTTGTTTGCCCGTATGCAGCAACAAGTGGGCTATCGCGTCGTGACGGAGGCGGCGGAACGCGCCCACAGCATTCAGGCAGCGATCGAAGAGCATGGTCAGCAACGAGTGGAAACGGTACTGGACGCGGCGTTTGCGCTGGAACAGCATATCGACGTCAACCAACCGCTGCATCGGCGCGACTATCCGACGCACATCAGCCCCAAGCCGGAGCCCAAACCCACTGGGTTTGGCGCACGTTACGCCCAATTGCCAGGCGAACAGACAGCCGCGGCGCCCCGGCGGCAGCCTGCCCCCATCCCGCCGCATCCGGAGTCGGATCTATTGTGGTTCATCGCACGTTATGCTCCCGATATGGAAGGCTGGGAGCGCGATATTTTCCTTGCGGTGCGCGAGGAATCGTTTTACTTCTACCCGGTATTTGCTTGTCAGATCATGAACGAAGGATGGGCCAGCTATTGGCATGCACGGCTATTGCGCGAAGCCGATTTTCTGCCCAATGACCTCTATCTTGACAGCATGAAGTCGCATTCCGATGTCATACGCCCCTATGCCAGTGGCAAGGATA
>JAEWEH010000430.1 GCA_023389535.1 Pseudomonadota bacterium | reverse complement strand
GCATATAGCATACCCGGTAGCGCAAGACGATTTGTATTGTATTGATACAAGCATCCGTGCCATACTTGGCTCGCAACATACCCCCGGCGTGCTGCGAGTGCAGTCTTTATCACGATGAACGCCCGTGGCGGCAGCGGCAGGCAGGGCGCGGCTACAGCGAACCACCAGGAGAGGACACATGAACTCGAATCGATCCGTCGTCGCTCGCGCTGCAGTATTGCTGCTTGCGGGCGGCGTGCTTTCCCAAGCGGGCGCGCAGCAGGCCCGTCCCTTGAATGCAACCGAGCTGAAAAACACGATAGTAGGCAAGAAAATCGAGCACGAACGTTTGTCCGACAAGCGTATTTTCGTTTGGGATATGCGGGACAGCGGCACTTTGTTCCTTGCCAACAGCAATCTGAAAGGAAAGTGGCAACTGAAGGATACTGGCGAGGTCTGCGTCGAATGGGAAGCCGCCCGTGTCCCGGATTCATGCTACTTCTTCTATAAGGTCGGCGAGGCCATGACGGCTGGCCCATCCAAGACACCAGGAACCATGACCTCGAACATCAAATCCATCAAGTAGCAGCAACACTGGGTCCCCCATACCCGCCAAGCGGCATGCGGGACCCGCCACGCAGTATTCGGGCGGGCCATCCATGATATCGTCAGCCTCTTGCACCTTGGTCCACTGTCGTCGCTGCTAACAGCCCGAATGTAACTAGCCTGAAAAACAGATGATGCATCCGCCCGTATTACCCGCAACCCTGATCGCCCGCTGGCTGCTCGTCCTGGTCATTCTCGTGGGCCTGTATTTCCTTAGCGGGTTTCTGGTCCCGGTATTGGCCGCGCTGATCATCAGTCTTGCCAGCTGGCCCATGTATCAGCGACTGCTGGCAGCTTGTAAGGGCCGCAATGCGGTGGCCGCTACACTGGCCCTGCTGATTGTCATCCTGGTCCTGATTATTCCGCTTTCTTTGGCGCTGGCCTATGCCATACAGGAAGCCAGTAACTTTATCGCGTGGGCGCTGGCGGCCAACCGTAACGGCGTGCCGCCTCCAAACTGGATTCTTGCGCTGCCTTTGGTGGGCAACCGGCTGGCAGAGTACTGGATGCTTTATCTGGGCGAACCCCATGCATTGGGCACGGTCGTGGAAATGGTCAGCGGCGAACATCTGGGGAACATCTACCGCATGTTGCTGTCCGCCACGGGGAACATCTTCCAGTTGCTGCTCACGGTCATCTTCATGCTGATCACGCTGTTTTTCGTCTACAAGGACGGCATCTACATCCTGGGCCAACTGGATATCGTCGGCGAACGCGTGCTGCCCGGCCGCTGGCGGCGGTTTTCCCGTGTTGTTCCGGCCACCATCAATTCCACCGTGACCGGCATGGGACTGATCGCGCTGGGCGAAGGGGTGGTATTGGGCATAGCATACTGGGTCGCCGGGGTGTCATCGCCTGTACTCCTGGGCGTGGTGACCGGCTTCATGGCGCTCATACCGGGCGGGGCGCCGCTGTCGTTCACGCTGGTTTCCCTGTATCTGGTGGGCTCGGGCGACGCCATGGCGGGCCTCGGGCTATTTCTTTGGGGAACGATAGAACTCTTCATCGTCGATAAGACCCTGCGCCCGCAACTGGTGGGCGGGCCGGTCAAGTTGCCGTTTCTCCCCACTTTTTTCGGGCTGGTAGGGGGGGTCAAGACCATGGGCATCGTCGGCTTGTTCATAGGTCCGGTATTGATGGCGTTATTGGTGGCGATCTGGCGTGAATGGATACACCAGGAAGACATCCCCCACACCGAACTGGCCCCCGTGCCCCAGCCCGCGGCTCCAGCCGAGCTGGATCGGCCTCGGTAGCCGGGGGTATGGACATGCATTGCCAGTATCGACGGCCATGAATCCATCGATTAATGCACGCGCCGTTGCCGGTACGAACGGTGTGGCGGCCGAACTTGTGGCGGTATTGGTAGCGGTGACGCAGGGCGCCCCGCGCGTGTTGACGCGAGAGGGTTCGCGCTCGTTGCCCGCGGGGCCGTTCGAGTCGACGCACCGGTCCTTGCAGGCCGGCTTGCGAGCGTGGGTCGAAACGCAGACCCATCATCCGTTGGGCTATGTGGAACAGCTTTATACCTTCGCCGATGGCGATCGTTCCAACCTCCGAGGCCAGCGCATCATTTCCGTCAGCTATCTGGGCTTGACGCGCGAGGCGCAAAGCGCGGGTATCGATCCGGTCCAATGGCAGGATTGGTATCGCTATTTCCCCTGGGAAGACTGGCGCGACGGATGCCCCGAAATCGTGGTCGCCCAAATCCTGCCGGCGTTAAGACAGTGGTGCGCTGCGGCGTCCGGCACAGAGCGCCGCCAACGTCGGCAGCGTGTCGATTACACCTTTGGGAAGGAGCTGTCTTCCTGGAACGAGGAATTGGTGCTGCAACGCTACGAATTGCTTTACGAGTCAGGACTGGTGGCCGAGGCGGGCGCGAACGGCCCCAGCGAAGGCAGGATGCTGTCGGGTGATTCCATGAACTACGACCACCGCCGCATTCTGGCCACCGCCATTGCCCGGCTGCGCGCGAAAATTCGCTACCGCCCTCTGGTGTTCGAACTGATGCCCCCCCAGTTCACCTTGCTGCAATTGCAGCAGGCATTCGAAGGGCTGGCCGGGCGGCGCTTGCACAAGCAGAATTTCCGGCGCTTCATCGAGCAGCAGGCCTTGGTGGAGGAAACCGGGGCGATGGAGCAGGGCGCCACGGGCCGGCCCGCCAAGCTATTTCGCTTCCGCCGGGGAGTCATGCTGGAAAGGGCGATCTCGGGCAGCAAATTGCCCTTGTCCCGTTAGAAGCGCTGCAAAATTGGCCCGGCGCCTCGCCTATTGACCGCTATTTATACTCAGTGTTAGCATAATTGCTGCCATTCCGGGACTTCGCTCCCGGCCTCGTGAACCGCAAGCTGTCGCAAGTCAGGCATCTTTCTTTTTTATACTTAATTAATACTCACTATGAGCATATCAAATCCAGCCATACCCTTCGCTACGGAAACGCAGATCGCACCGTTACCCGCAGTCATGCTCGAACCCTTGCTGCGCCATGCGCTGCTGGAGGACTTGGGACGCGCAGGGGATCTGACTTCGGACGCAATTGTTCCGCTGCAGGCCAGGGCCCGCATGCAGCTGGTGGCCAGGCAAGAGGGTGTGGTGGCGGGCTTGCAGTTGGCTGAAATGGCTTTCCGCCTGATGGATCCGGATGCCGGGTTTCATGTGACGCGTGCAGACGGTTCGCGCGTCAAGGCGGGCGATGTGATCGGCACCGTAGAAGGATCAGCGCGCGCCCTGCTTGGAGCCGAGCGCTGCGCCTTGAATTTTCTTGGACAGCTAAGCGGTGTGGCAACCGCCACCGCGTCCATAGCGGATGCCATCCGGCCATACGGCGCGCGTGTCAGTTGCACCCGCAAGACCTTGCCCGGGCTGCGGGCGGTACAGAAATACGCGGTGCGTGTCGGCGGCGGCAGCAATCATCGCTATGGGCTGGATGATGCCGTACTGATCAAAGACAACCATATCGCCGTTGCGGGCAGCATTGCGTCGGCCATCACTAGAGCGCGGGCAAGCGTGGGACACATGGTCCGCATACAGCTCGAGGTAGATACATTGAGTCAACTTGAGGAAGGGCTGGAGCTGGGCGTCGATGCGGTCTTGCTCGACAATATGAATCTGGAGGAATTGCGCACGGCGGTCCGCTTGATCGACGGCCGGGCTGTTGCCGAAGCCTCGGGCCGCATTACACCGGACACGGCGATCGCGGTAGCGCAAACCGGGGTGGACCTGATCGCGGTAGGCTGGATCACCCATAGTGCGCCGGTGCTGGACATCGGTCTTGACGTCTGCCATGTTTAGCCGATCCGGTCCGAAAGGTGCACAAGGCCCGAGGCGCCGGATTGTCCCGGCGCTGGGCCTGGCTGCGCTATGCGCCAGCGTATTAACCGCCGCCTGGGCGATGAGCCCGCTTGCAGCATCCGAGTCCCCGGGAGATCAGGCGCGGGACTATCCCAACCAGGCCATCGTCCTTGTGGTCACTTTCCCACCTGGCGGCGGAACCGATATGCTGGCCAGGAAACTGGCGGCGTGGATGGAACAAGACCTGGGCCAGTCCGTGATCGTGGAGAACCGTGCCGGCGCCAGCGGGAACATAGGCGCACGCAGTGTGGCCCGCGCACGACCCGACGGTTATACCTTGCTGGTGGCCAACAGCAGCTATGCCATCAATCCTGGTGTGTATCGCAAGCTGGATTTCTCGCCGCAGGACGATTTGCTGGGTGTCATCAACATCGCTTTCGTGCCTTCCGTCGTTGTCGCGGCGGCTGATACGCCGTGGACTACATTGCGCGAAGCGCTGCAGGCCGGCGCCGGGCCCGGCCGCCACCCCGCCTATGCGTCTTGCGGCAACGGCACGCCGCAGCACTTGGCGGCAGAACAGCTGCAGGAGCGCAGCGGCGCCCATTGGCTGCATGCGCCTTATCGCGGCTGCGGGCCGGCGCTAGCGGGGGCGTTGGCGGGGGATGTGGACCTGGCGGTCGTCACAGCCTCCAGCGCCTTGCCGCATTTGCGGGCGGGTTCGCTGAAACCGCTGGCGGTTACGTCGCCCGAGCGCTCGCCTTTGCTGCCCGACGTTCCTACAGTGGCCGAGCAGGGCATGCCGGGCTACGAACTGAATCAGTGGCATGGGCTGTTGGCACCTGCCGGGACGCCGCCCGCGGTGATTGCGCATTTGAATGCTGTCATTGGCCGCATTCTGCATCGCCCGGATAA
>JAEWEH010000025.1 GCA_023389535.1 Pseudomonadota bacterium | reverse complement strand
TTCGCGATAGCTGCTGGTGGCCAAAATTCCCAGCGGCAAATCATAGATGCGTGACAGCACGTCGCCGACTCGCACGCCGCCCCGCGCCAGGCACACGATCTTGTCGAATTGCCAACCCGATTCGTGGACGTCCAGAGCCAGCCGCTCGATCAGACCGTGATATTGGTCCCAACTGACCCAAAGGTCTCTGTCCGTGTTTGGTGGCAGGTTCATACTCGTTCCGTATCGGCGTTTTCAAAAAAGGGACTAATGATAAACCCGTACGAGGTTGAAGAAAAGCCGGCGTCAAAAAACCCAGGCATAAACATGCCTGGGTTCGGGTTCTATGTTGCGAAATCGGCGAAACCGCCCTACCGCAGTCAGCCCGTGAACGGGTCCCGCAGCACAATGGTTTCGAGGCGATCCGGACCAGTAGAGACCATGTCGATGGCGACATCGCAGACTTCGGCGATGCGCTCCAGATAGCGGCGCGCATTGACGGGGAGCTTATCGTATTCGGTGATGCCTACGGTGGATTCCGTCCAGCCGGCCATTTCCTCCAGTACCGGCTCGGCTTCCGCGGCCGCGTGGGCGCCGTACGGAAGGACATCAAGGAATTCACCCTTGTAGCGGTAGCCTACCCCGATCTTGATTTGTTCGACACCGTCCATGACGTCCAGCTTGGTGATGCACAAGCCGGAAATGCCGTTGATCATGACGGAACGCTTCATGGCGGCGGCGTCGAACCAGCCGCAGCGGCGCGGGCGCCCTGTGACAGACCCGAATTCTTTGCCAACTGTGGCGAGCCGCACCCCGGTGTCGTCGAGAAGCTCGGTGGGAAATGGACCTGAACCCACACGCGTGGTGTAGGCCTTGGCGATGCCCAGTACATAGTTCAGCGCCTGCGGGCCGATACCCGCGCCGGCCGACGCCGCACCCGCCACGCAATTGCTGCTGGTGACAAAAGGATAAGTGCCATGGTCGATATCCAGCAGCGCGCCCTGCGCACCCTCGAACAAAAGCTTGTGGCCGGCCTTGCTTGCAATATGCAAGTTGTTGGACACATCGGCCACCATGGGTTTGATGGCAGGCGCCAGCGCCATGGCCTGGTCGCGCACTTCTTCGGCCGAGACAGCCTTGCCGCCCAGATACTGGGTGAGCACAAAGTTGTGATAGTCCAACGCTTCCGCGAGCTTTTCGTCGAAGATCGCCGGGTCGTAGAGGTCCTGTACACGCAAGGCGCGACGGCCGACCTTGTCTTCATAAGCCGGCCCTATGCCGCGACCCGTGGTGCCGATCTTGCCCTCGCCCTTGCGCGCTTCACGCGCCTGATCGATCGCCACGTGGTAGGGCAGGATCAATGGGCAGGCAGCCGAGATCTGCAGACGGGACCGCACATCGAGCCCGGCTTCTTCGAGCTCGCCGATTTCCTTAAGCAGCGCTTCGGGAGAAAGCACCACGCCGTTGCCGATATAGCAGGTGACATGGGGATGCATGATGCCGGAGGGGATCAGACGCAAAATGGTCTTCTTGCCGTTGATCCAGAGGGTATGGCCGGCGTTATGCCCGCCCTGGAAACGCACGACGCCCTGAGCCGATTCAGCCAGCCAGTCGACGATCTTCCCCTTGCCTTCGTCACCCCATTGGGTGCCGATCACCACGATGTTCTTGCTCATGTTACGTATCAACCAAAAATTTTTGGCCAACAGATACAAAGGCCAAAGCAGATTTAATCTATGCGGTACGACAGACCGGCTATGGCCGGTGTCAGTCGACCGCCCTTACTTTCCATACCCCGCCGTCCAGGACCAGTTCCCGGTCGACGGTGAATTCGTCCAGACTGTTATGCTGGCCTGGCAGCATCTGCACCACGATCTCGCCCTGAGAGCGCAAGCTGCGCAACGCCTGCACCAGCGCGGCATCGGTGCCCCAGGGGGCGCGTATGGCCTTGGCCACGGGCGCCGGCGGCAGGCCTGATGACAACTTGCGCAAATCCAGGCTGAAACCGGTTGCCGGCCTGGAACGGCCGAATGCACGGCCCACGCCGTCGTAGCGCCCGCCCCGGACCAGCGCATCGTGCCATCCGTGGGCATAGATGGAAAACACGACGCCCGAGTGATAGCCATAGCCGCTGCCGACATCGGCCAAATCCACGCTGAACTCATGCCCCGGCAAGGCACGGATCAGTACTTCCAGATCATCCAGCGCCGATAATATGGCCGGCAATGGCGGCAGCATCTTGCGGGCGCGGTCGATGACTTCAGTCCCGCCATACAGCGCCACCAAGGCCAGCAAGGCATCGATGCTGACGGAAGATACCCCAGGCACGCGGGCGCCCAGGGCTTTCAGGCCCGGGACATCCTTGGTGCCGAGCAGGACGAAGATGTCGGCGGCCATGTCGGCCAAAGCAGGATCCGCATCCACGATTGCGCGCGGCACCGCCGGATGATTCAGATCCAGCCGCGCTTGCGACACACCGGCGCGCCTGACGCTTTCCAGCGCCAGTTCGATGATTTCAATATCGGCTTCGAAGCCGGCATGGCCGAAGACTTCGGCCCCTATCTGCAGCAGCTCTCGGTCTGAAAGCAGGCCGGCCGGCTTCGCATGCAAGACGGAGCCGCAATAGCAGAGCCGGGTGACGCCTTCGCGGTTCAGCAAGTGCGCATCGATACGCGACACCTGAGGCGTCATGTCTGCGCGTACACCCAGCGTACGCCCGGACAACTGATCGATCAGCTTGCAAGTGCGCAGATTAAGTTCCCCGCTATTGCCGGAAAGCAGCGAATCCAGATATTCGACCAGGGGCGGCGCAACGAGTTCGAAGCCATAGGTTCGATATAGATCCAGCAGATCGCGGCGCAATTCTTCGATGCGCCGCGCTTCGGCGGGGAGAATATCGGCCAGGCTTTCCGGCAACAACCAATGGGACATCATGCGGCCCTGAAAGGATTCATGAAAACAACGCCAAACAAAAAGCGACCTGGGGCGTAAGCCCGCCAAGTCGCTTGCGGTAAAGATAATCGAAACTTACGCGTTAGTATAAACGATAGAATCGAATAAGTGAAACAAGCCGTGTCGCCTTTGCCTTGCCCAGCGGGCGCACCGGCGCTTGACAGCTGGTGCGCCCTGCAGGGCATCAGCCCACGGTGGCATATGGCCAGAGTGTGGGCAAGCGCTGGGCGACACCGCCCATAAGGCCTTAAGGGGTCGTGGGGGCCGGCTGGGCGCCTTCCGCCGCGTTCCAGTATTTGAAGAACTCGGACTTGGGACTTAGCACAAGCGCATCGCCCGAACCGGAGAATGCGGCCCGGTAGCCTTCCAGGCTCTTGTACAAGCCATAGAATTCCGGGTTTTTACCGTAAGCGCCAGCATAAATCCCTGCCGCCTTGGCGTCGCCCTCGCCCTTGATCTGCTGTGATTGCGCGTACGCTTTGGCCAACAGTTCCTGGCGTTCGCGGTCGGCCTGCGCGCGGATGCGCTCGCTGTCGGCCGCGCCCGTGGCCCGCAAGCGGTTCGCCTCCTGCTTGCGCTCTGCCTCCATACGGCGATAGACCGATTCGGAGATCTCCGGTGCGAAGTCGATGCGGCGCAAACGAACGTCGACCACGTCCACACCCAAAGGCTTGGCACGCGCTTCTACATTGGTAAGCACTTCGCGCATGATGGTGTCGCGCTCGTTGGAGACGACTTCCTTGACGGTGCGTATATTGACCGACGCGTTCAGGGCATCGCGTATCTGTGCCTGCAGGCGCTCGACTGCGGCGCGATCATTGGCGCCAAAGGTTACGTAGAACAAGCGCGGATCGGAAATGCGCCACTTCACGAAGGAATCGATCAGCAGGTTCTTCTTTTCCGCCGTCTGGATGCGTTCAGGATCGCTGGTTTCGATCGTCTGCAGGCGTTTGTCCAGCCGCACCACGGTTTCGAAGGGCGGCGGGAACTTGAAATACAAGCCTGGCTCGATGATGGTTTCGCGCACTTCGCCCAGCGCGAAGACCAGGGCGGCATCACGTTCGCGCACGATGAACACACAAGAAGAAAGCACTGCCAGGGCGATGACCAGGCCGACTAAAACTGGAAAGAAACGTTGCATCATGGCCTCTTATCGGGAATACGGATTCGCCAGCATGGGCCTGCTTGCCGCGGCATTGGCATCAGGCTGGCGGCTGTTCGCCGGTCGCGTCGTGGATGGCGCTGCCTTGGAGGTCTGCGACGTGGTGGCCGCCGCCCCAGCCGATGCAGTGCTTTCCACCGACGAACTGAAGGAGGAACGATCACTTGCCGCGTCGCGCATGATTTTGTCCAGTGGCAGATACAGCATGTTGTTGCCAGCCTGCGTATCGACCATGATCTTGCTGCTGTTCTGCAGGATTTCTTGCATGGTGGACAGATACATCCGTTCACGCGTGATGTCCGGCGCCTTCGCAAATTCGGCTTCGACACTTGAGAAGCGAGCCGTATCGCCTTCGGCATCGCCTATGACGGTAGCCCGGTAACCTTCAGCTTCCTGAACCATGCGTGCGACCTGACCTTGTGCCTCGGGCAGGACCTTGTTCGCGTATGCATTGCCTTCGTTGATTTGACGTTCGCGATCCTGCCCGGCCTTCACGGCGTCGTCGAAAGCAGCCTGCACCTGTTCGGGAGGCTGCACGTTCTGTATGGCCACCGTGCTGATCTGGATCCCGGTTTGATAGCGGTCCAGTATGCTTTGGGCGAGTTTCTGGACCTCGGTGGCCACTTCGGTACGGCCGGAATACAGGACAAAATCCATGGGCTTCTTGCCCACGATTTCGCGCATGGCGGTCTCGGACGCCTGCCGCACGGATTCGTCTGGCTGGCTGGTCTTGAACAGGTAGTCGGGCGCGCCATTGGTATTAAGGCGGTACTGCACGACAAACTGCAAATCGACGATGTTCTCGTCGGTGGTCAGCATCAGCGATTCGGGCAAGACTTTATTGCGCGCGGTGCCGCGGAAACCGACTTCGAATGTACGCAGCTGCGAAATATTGACGGTCTGATGGTTTTCAATCGGATACGGCATGCGCCATTGCAGGCCGGGCGGCAAAGTCTTGGTGTATTTGCCGAACTTGGTGACCACAGCCACCTGCCCTTCCTGGACAATAAGAAAGCCGCTGGCCAGCCACAGCCCCACGGCGATCGCCACGATAAAGGCGAGCATTTTCGGGGAGCCCTTGGGCAGCTGTACCCCTCCACCGCCAGGTCCGTTGTCGCCCCCGCCGTAACGGTTGCCGCCACGCCGCTGATTACGGCCGAACAGCGAGCCCAGGCGACTGTTGAAGTCACGCCATACTTCGTCAAGATCCGGCGGACCGTCGCCTTTACCAGGCCGGCGAGGCGGCTCGGAGCCGCCATTGTTATTGCCGCGTCCCCAGCCCGGATCATTCAAATTAAAGATTTTCGATATTAAACGCATTGTTTCCCGCGATTTGACCAGATTCGACAATTGCCCCACGCAAACTATCTAAACCCAAGCGCTCTAGCGCGCTTACAAAAACTCGTGCAATCGTACCATGTTCATTACGTTCGACCCTGGGAACATAGCCGGCCTGATCGATTTTGTTATAGACGAGAATTCGTGGAATGCTGTCTGCACCGATATCGGCCAGCACCTTGTCCACCTCGGCGATTTGCTCGTCGCGCTGCGGGCTGGCGGCATCGACGACATGCAACAGCAGATCGGCCTGCACGGTTTCTTCGAGCGTGGCCCGGAACGCCGCAATGAGGGTGGGCGGCAAGTCGCGGATGAAGCCTACCGTGTCGGATACAACCACCTGCCCTGCACCTTCTATCCAGACCCTGCGGGTGGTGGTGTCCAGCGTGGCAAACAGCTGGTCGGCGGCGTAGGCCCCGGCCCGCGTCAGGGCATTGAACAAGGTGGACTTGCCTGCGTTGGTATATCCCACCAGAGACACCGACAAGGTCGATCCCCGCGATCGTGAACGGCGCTGAGTAGTACGCTGCCGCTGAACCCGTTCCAGCCGGTCCCGCAGCAGACGTACTTTGGCGCCTATCATGCGCCGGTCCATTTCCAATTGCGCTTCGCCGGGGCCGCGCATGCCTATGCCCCCACGCTGACGTTCCAGGTGGGTCCACATGCGAGTCAGCCGCGTCGACAGATGCTGAAGCTGTGCCAGTTCCACTTGCAGCTTGCCCTCGTGGCTTTTGGCGCGTAAAGCAAAAATATCCAGGATCAGCGATACGCGGTCGACCACGCGGCGGTTGAGCTTCCTTTCCAGGTTGCGCTGCTGGGCGGGGCTGAGCGCCTGGTCGAACAGCACAATGTCGGCATGTTCCATGTCGGCGACCAGCAGGGCTTCCTCGACTTTGCCGGAACCTATGAAATAGGCTGCGTCCGGGCGTGCGCGACGGGCCACGATCGTGCCCACGATGTCGGCGCCGGCCCCCTTGGCGAGCATGCCGAATTCCTCGGCATGCGCCGCGTAATCCGGCTCGCCCAGGTCCACGCTGATAATCAAGGCCTTCATGCACGAGGCCCAAATGAAAGACCCGCCGGCGCGAGGCACACGGCGGGTGTTTCGGCCAGTTGAATGAGATGGCGCTTATTCAGGCTGGGCATCCGTTTGGAAATTCACCGGGCGGGCGGGCACGACGGTGGAAATTGCGTGTTTGTATACCATTTGCGTAACGGTATTACGTAGCAGAACGACATATTGGTCGAAAGATTCAACCTGCCCCTGCAGTTTGATCCCATTGACCAGGTAAATCGATACGGGCACGTGATCCTTGCGCAGAGCATTGAGAAATGGATCTTGTAGTGTTTGCCCTTTGTTGCTCATCGGCTAGGCTCCAATTTGTTATTTAAAATAATTTGGTGAAAGCGCATACTGTACAGGGTTTTCCCTGAAAGCGCACGCGGCTAAATGGCTGTATGTAATTTTAATGTGCTTTACCTAATATTTCGGACAAGGTCGTACATAGACGCGCGCAATCGGCCGGAGTTCCCACCGTAATGCGCAGGTACCGGTCTATGCGCGGCTGTGTGAAATGCCGCACCAACACCCCTTTTGCGCGTAAAGCTGCAGCCAATGCGCCGCCATCGTGCCGCGGATGCCGCGCAAAAACGAAGTTGGCGCGGCTGGGTAAAACTTCGAATCCAAGCGTATCCAATTGCAGCACCAGTTGCTCTCGTGCTTGAATGATCGCCTGGCAACCCGCCTTGAAATAGGCGTCGTCTTCAATCGATGCAATGGCCCCAGCCTGGGCCAGGGTATCCAGCGGGTAGGAGTTGAAGCTGTCCTTGACGCGCAACAGGCCGTCCACGATTTCGCGGCTCGCCATGGCGTACCCCACGCGCAGCCCGGCCAGCGACCGCGACTTCGACATGGTGTGCACCACGATGATATTGGGATGGCTGGCCAGCAGTCCGACCGCGGAGTCCGCGCCGAAGTCCACGTAGGCTTCGTCCACCACAACCGGAATATCCGGATGCGCCTGGGCGATGGCGGCTATATCAGCCAGCCCAAGGGCGATGCCGGTGGGCGCGTTGGGGTTGGCGAAAATGATTCCCGCCGGTTCCGGGTTCCCGGCCGATGTGTAGTCGGACACGCGCAGCGAAAAATCTTCAGCCAACGGCTGCAACTGCACCGGAACATCGAACAGCCGGCAATAGGTGCGATAGAAGCTGTAAGTGATGTCCGGCATCAGCAAGGGGCGGCCGCCGCGCCGGAACAAGCCATTGAAGATATGGGCCAGTACTTCGTCCGAACCATTGCCCACGAACACTTGCTCGGGCTGCAGGCCATGGTAGGCCGCGATGGCCTCGCGCAGCGCCGTACATTCGTTATCCGGGTACAGGCGCAGCCTATCGGTGGCGGCGGCGCGGATGGCCTCCAGCGCGCGAGGAGAAGGGCCGTGTGGATGCTCGTTGGTATTGAGCTTGAGCAGATCCGCTATCTTGGGTTGCTCGCCCGCGACGTAGGGCGCCAGATCGGCAATGTGATCGCTCCAGTAACGGCTCACTGTGTCCTCTGCAGGTAAGGGTTTTCGGAAGATTTGAACTCGATCCGCAAAGGTGTGCCGTTCAGTTTGAAGGCTTCGCGGAAACGCGTTTCCAGATAGCGGCGATAGGAATCCGGAATGGCATCCAGCGCATTGCCATGAATGATGATGCGCGGCGGATTCTGGCCGCCCTGGTGGGCATAACGCATCTTGGGCCTGAATATGCCTTTGCGCGGCGGCTGCTGCTGCTCAACCGCAGCCTGCAAAACCCGCGTCAGCTTGGGCGTGGACAGTTTGGCGAATGCGGCGGCATGCGCTGCGTTGACCGACTTGAGCAAGGCGTTTACGCCCTGGCCCTTCAAGGCTGACACGGTGTGCATTTTCGCAAACGATAGAAAGCGCAGCTTGCGCTCGAAATCGCGCAATATACGCTCGCGCTGCTCTGGCGCCAAGCCGTCCCATTTATTGATGGCCACCACCAGCGCCCTGCCCGTTTCCAGCACAAAGCCTGCAATATGCGCGTCCTGATCGGAAATCTCGGCCTGCGCATCGAGCATCAGCAAGACCACGTTGCATGCCTCAATGGCTTGCAA
>JAEWEH010000319.1 GCA_023389535.1 Pseudomonadota bacterium | reverse complement strand
GTCGAGGGCAATCTGCTTGCCGCATTCCAGGAAGTGCAGAAGCTTGCCCTGCTCTACCCCCCCGGCAAGATCAGCGGGCAGGATGTCGAGCGTGCAGTACTGAACGTGGCGCGCTACGATGTATTTGGCCTGCGCGACGCAATGCTGGCCGGCCATGCCTCCAAGGCGCTGACCATGCTTGCCGGGCTGCGCGCCGAAGGCGAGGCGCTGCCCCTGGTACTTTGGGCCGTAGGCGAAGAAATCCGCATACTGGCGCGCTTGTCCGCGGCCCGGGCGGCCGGGCAGGACATGCAGGCCGAGATGCGCCGCCAGCGCATATTCGGGCCCCGGGAGCAACTGCTCCGTCAGGCCTTGTCCCGCGTGCCACCGCAAACCTGGCCAGCCGCCGTGCAGCACGCGCATGACGTGGACAGGCTGATCAAGGGGCTGAAAGCGCCCGGCCGCCTGGACGATCCGTGGGAAGAATTGGGACGGCTGGCCTTGCGCGTGGCGACCGCCAAGCCCCGGCCGACGCGCTAAGGCGGGCGGCGACACCCTATCGACGCATCATGCCGACCATCAGGCGGTAGCCGCGATGCTCGTTTGCCGTGACCGTGTCCCGCAGACCGTTACGCGCAATGGTCAAGCAAAGACCGCCGGCGACCGTTTCACGGCGACCGTTTCACGGCGACCGTTTCACGGCGACACGAAATTACTGAGATAATGGGGATATTACGATAGCCAGGCTAGCTGGCGAGCAGAATTGAAACACGCCATGACGACACAAACCGACACCGCCGTGGATACGGCAGCCGTTACCGATATGACCGAGCTGGGCAAGCGCGCCCGGCTGGCCGCGCGCAGCATGCGCAACGCTTCGGGGCAGGCCAAGGCCCAGGCGCTGCGCGCCATGGCGCGGCGCCTGGAATCCCAGAAAGCCATCTTGCAGGCCGAAAACGCCAAGGATCTCGCCGCTGCGGAACGCAACGGCCTCGAGCCCGCCTTGCTGGACAGGCTGAAACTATCGGACCGGGCCATTGCCACCATGTGCGCCGGGCTCCTGCAGATCGCCGACATGCCCGATCCCATCGGCAGCCGCGGGCCTACTACCCTACGACCCAATGGCATGCGCGTCGCACAAATGCGTGTGCCGCTGGGCGTCATTGGCATCATTTACGAATCACGCCCCAACGTCACCATCGATGCGGCAGCGCTATGCCTGAAATCGGGCAATGCCACAATACTGCGCGGGGGCAGCGAGGCCTTTCATTCCAACCTCGCGCTGGGCGCCATCATCAGTCAAGGCCTTGCCGATGCCGGCCTGCCGCCCGATGCGGTGCAAGTGGTCGGCACGACCGATCGGGACGCCGTAGGCCAGCTGATTACGCTCACTGACTACATCGACGTGATTGTGCCGCGCGGAGGCAAAGGCCTGATCGCCCGCCTGTCCCGTGAGGCCAAAGTGCCGCTGATCAAGCATCTGGACGGCAATTGCCACATCTACATCGACAAGGCCGCCGATCTGGGCAAGGCGCACGATATCACCGTGAACGCCAAGACCTACCGCTATGGCATCTGCGGCGCGGTCGAGACCCTGCTGGTCCACGTCGATATTGCCCCCCGCCTGCTGCCCCGCCTGGGCGCCACCCTGGGCGGGCACGGCGTCGAGCTGCGTGGCTGCGAGCGCACCCGTGCCATCCTTCCGCAGGCGCTGCCCGCAACAGAAGAAGATTGGGAAACCGAATACCTCGCGCCCTTACTCGCCGTGCGCATCGTCGACGACCTGGATCAGGCCATGGAGCATATTGCGCAGTACAGCTCCGAACACACCGAATCCATCGTCACCGAGAACCTGCACGCCGCCACGCGCTTCCAGCGCGAGGTCGACTCCAGCTCCGTGTATGTGAACTTGCCCACCTGTTTCGCGGACGGCTTCGAATATGGCCTGGGCGCGGAGATCGGCATCTCCACGAATCGCTTGCATGCGCGCGGGCCGGTCGGACTGGAAGGGCTGACGACTCTGAAGTGGGTGCTGGACGGCGAAGGCCAATTGCGGGGCTAAGCGGATTGAGCATGCTCTGGATCAAAACGCTGCATATTCTGTTCGTCACTTCGTGGTTTGCCGGCCTGTTTTACTTGCCGCGCATTTTTGTCAACTTGGCTCAGGCCGAAGACGCAGCAGTGCAAGCGTGGCTGGTCGGCATGGCGCGGCGCTTGTATCGTTTCATGGGACCACTCGCCGCGCTGGCGCTGGTCTTGGGCCTGTGGCTGTACCTGGGCTATGGCCTGGGTCAAGGCCAGGCCTGGATGCACGTCAAGCTTGGCGCCGTCATACTCCTGATCGCCTACCATGCGGTGTGCGGCAAGATGCTGAAGGCCTTCGAACAAGGAAAGAACACGCGCAGTCATCGCTACTACCGCTGGTTTAATGAAATTCCCGTTGTTTTGCTGCTGATCGTCATAGCCATGGTCATCGTACGACCTTTTTGAACCCATTTTTCATGACAGATACCAAATCCGGCAAAACGCTGACCCTGAAAAAACAAGCGCCTAAATCCGGCGGCTCGGCCATCACCCAGCCCTCCGGCGCAGACCCGACACGACGCAGCGGGGCACGTGCCAGGCAGGCCGCCCTGATGCAGAAAGAGCGCGAGAAACGCGCCCAGCTCCAACAGGCGGAATCCTTGGCGGCCGGCGCGGCCCCGGCAGCCACAAAAGGCAAGAACGCCCCAGGCAAAGGCAAGCCTGAACGCGAATCGCCGGCCGTCAAAACTGCGGCAGCCCGGAATCGCGCGGCAAAGACCGAGCACGACATACGGTCTGCGGCGCGGCAAGCAGGTGATGGCGCGCCGGCTACCCGCCAGGAGCATGCTGAACGCACCGTTCCTAAGGATTCACGGCACGTCGAAGGACCCGGCCATAGCGGCTCGGATCATGACGCGCGGGTGCTCCACGCGCCCAGCCGCAAACGGGCGCCGCACCAAGCACGCACCAACGAAATATTCCCGATATTCGCCCCTTGTCCGCAAGGCCTGGAAGAGGCGCTGGCCATGGAAATGCAGGCCCTGGGTTTCGATGATGCCCGGGCCGCACGCGCCGGCTGCCGCTTTCATACCGACTGGACCGGCGTATTGCGGGCCAATCTGTATTCCCGCCTGGCCACACGAATACTGGTACAGGTGGCTCAGGCGCCGGTACGCAGCGAAGACGACATCCTGGACCTGGCCCAGCACACCCCCTGGGAACGCTGGTTTGGGGCCGAACAGACACTGCGCGTGGATACGTCGGCAATACGCAGCCCCATGCAAAGCCTGCAGTATTGCAATCTGCGCGCCAAGGACGGCATCTGCGACCGCTTGCGCGAAAGGGAAGGCGCTCGCCCGGACATCGATACCGTGCGTCCTGATGCGCGGGTACACCTGTTCCTGGACGAAGACAGTGCCACGCTTTACCTTGACACAACGGGCGAGTCCTTGTTCAAGCGTGGATGGCGCCTGGATAAAGGCGCGGCGCCACTACGCGAGAACCTGGCGGCGGGCCTGCTGGCGCTGTCCGACTGGGACCCATCCCAAGCGTTGCTGGATCCTTTTTGCGGCAGCGGGACCATCTTGATCGAAGCGGCGTGGATCGCCCTGGGCGTGCCGCCGGGCATAGGCCGCCCTTTCGGCTTCGAGCGTCTGCGTCACCATGATGCACGCCACTGGCGCGACATTAAGGACGAGGCGCGCACGCACATCGCCGCCCGGCTGGACAGCCCCATCGTGGGGTGCGACCTTGACCCGGCCGCCATTGAAGCCGCCAAAGCCAATATGGAACGAGCCTGGCTGGCTTCGGACTCCATACGCTTCGAAATCGGCGATGCCCGCACGCTGCAGCCGCCGGCCGAGTCCGGTTGGCTGGTTACCAATCCGCCCTATGGCGAACGCTTGCCCGGCGACGACGACAACCTATGGCCGGAATGGGCGCAAAACCTGAAGCAGCATTACAGCGGATGGAAGGTCAATGTGATTTCAAGCGACATGGACTTGCCCCGCAGAATGCGGCTCAAACCCTTGCGTCGCTACCCTTTGTATAACGGCGCCCTTGAATGCAGGCTTTTCAGCTTCGAAATGGTGCGGGCCAGTTATCGCAGGGAAAAGGTCGGGGAATGAAGCAATGATGCGGTGACGCAACAGCTTGTTGCGACGCAATAAAATGGCTTGCCATGAACTAGGGTAAACCCCTATAATAGGGTTAACCCTGAACGAAACGTTCAATTCATTGCAAAGAGGCTAAGCCATGATCCACGTAGGCAAAGATATCCGTTTAACCGACGAACTGGAACGTCAACTGATGATGCAAGCCATCGAAGACCAGTATCGCTTTAAACCCTTGCTTGCGCTGAAGAACCTGTTTTCCAAGCTCTTCAACGCAGCCGACGTGGGGCAGGCGCCTCAAGGCGCGGCTGAATCCGCCCGCTGATCGATCTCCTCCGGGTTGCCTGCTGGGCAACTCGCGCGGCTGGGCCGCGCTTTCAAAGCCGCATGTCAACATCGCGGCTTTTTCTTTTTGCCCATGGTTTGCGGGATAATAGCGTCCTTTTCGTTTTTGACACACCATGGCTATTGCAATGCAACATAACACCCCCGCCACACTACCTGGCCCGCTCGCTAGCCGATGGCGCCGCTTCGCGTGCATGATGTATGAAGGTGTATTGCTGTTCGGCGTGGTGTTCCTCGCCGGGTATCTATTCGACACCCTGACGCAAAGCCGCAATGCCCTGATGCTGCGCCACGGCCGACAGTTCATCGTCTTTCTGGCTATCGGGGTGTACTTCGTTTTATGCTGGCGCCAGCGCGGCCAGACGCTACCCATGAAGACCTGGAATATCCGGCTCGTGGACCGCAATGGCGAAATCCCCGGCACGGGTAGGCTGATTTTGCGTTATATCCTGCTTTGGCCCCTGCCCCTGCTTGCCGCCTTATTGGTTCTTTTTGCATCGCGCCTGACCGGTTACAGCTCTACCGACCTTCTGATTGTCTTTGCACCGTTCAGCGTGTTTGTGTGGTCGTGGCTGGACGGCGACGGCCAGTTCCTGCATGATCGCCTTCTTGGCACACGGCTGGCCGACGTCCAAAAGCGTCAGCCATGATCCCCGTATAAACCCTAGTGTCATTCGCTTTCTAAAATGTAGGGATTGCACAGAATCTACTTGTCGTTCATGCTTCAGGGTAAAGGAACTTGCGCCGTCCTGAGCCTCGTTGAACCATAAAGACAATGAACGACCAATACCCGGAGCTGTACCAGTCTTATCAATGGCTTGTCCCGTCTCAATTCAACATCGCGCAGGCCTGTGCGCACCGTTGGGCTGAAAACCCCCTGGAAGGGCGGCGCATCGCCATTTTCCACGAAGACGAGCACGGGCATCGCGAAGTCTGGACCTACACGCGTTTGTCGCAAACCGCCATGCAACTGGCCAACGGCCTGGTCAAGATGGGGGTACAAGCCGGTGATCGGGTAGCGGTGGTCATGGGCCAGCGCCCCGAAACCGCTGCGGCCTACATGGCCATATTCAGTGTCGGCGGGGTCGCGCTGCCGCTGTCGCCCCTGTTTGGCGCTGATGGGCTGGCCATGCGGCTGCGGGATGCCGAGGCGCGTGTCGCCATCGTGGATGCATCCACAGGCCCGGATTTGCTGCAGGCCCAGGGGCAGTGCCCTTCCCTTACCCAAATCATAGGTCTGGAACTGGACCACGAGGCCGTCATCCCATGGCGCACACTGTTGGCGCGCCAGCCAGCGGAGTTCAAGGCGGTGCTTACAAAGTCCACCAGCCCCGCGCTGCTGCTGTATACCTCGGGCACCACCGGCGCTCCGAAAGGCGCGCTGCTGCCGCACTGCGCTCTGATAGGCAACTTGCCCGGCTTTGTGGCATCGCAGAACTGGTTTCCCCAAAAAGGCGACGTTTTCTGGAGTCCGGCGGATTGGACCTGGACGGGCGGCTTGATGGACGCCCTGCTTCCCACCCTGTATTTCGGGCATGCCATTGTGGGCGCGCAAGGCCGTTTCTCGGCGACACGCGCCTTCGAAATCATGGAGCGCTATCAAGTCAGCAATACATTTCTGTTTCCGACCGCACTGAAGATGATGATGCAGGAGGTGCCTCGGCCGCGCGAACACTATCGGCTCGCGCTCAGGGCCATCATGGCGGCGGGCGAAAGCGTGGGCACCGTGGTTTTCGAATGGTGCCAGCAGGAACTCGGCTTGACGCCGAACGAGATGTTCGGCCAGACCGAAATGAATTACCTGGTCGGCAACAGCCACAAGCGCTGGCCCGCCAAGCCGGGCAGCATAGGCCGGCCCTACCCCGGGCATCGGGTCGCCGTGCTCGATCCGGATGGCCAGGCGTGTCCGCCGGGGGTAGTGGGCGAAATCGCGCTGAACCGGCTGGACATCCATGGCCACCCCGACCCGATCCTGTTTTTAGGCTACTGGCGCAACGAACAAGCCACGCAATCCAAATTCATCGGCGATTGGTGCCTGTCGGGTGATCTGGCTTCTGTCGACGAAGACGGTTACTACTGGTATGCGGGTCGCGGCGACGATGTATTCAAAAGCTCAGGCTATCGCATTGGCCCGGGCGAAATCGAAGACTGCCTGTTGCGCCACGCCGCAGTGGCGAATGCGGCGGTCGTGCCCAAGCCCGATGCCACCCGTGGCTCGCTGGTCAAGGCTTATGTTGTGCTCAAGCCCGAGGCGCTGGGCCAGGACGCAGCAGCGCTGCAGGCTGAACTCCAGGACCACGTGCGCCACCGCCTGGCGCCTTACCAGATGCCGCGTGAGATCGAATTCGTCGACAGCCTGCCACTGACCAGCACCGGCAAGATACGCCGCCACGTTCTGCGCGCCCGCGAACAGCAGCGCAACGAACAAACGCCGCCGCGCTGAACACTCTTGCGCGATGGGCGGCGCTGTAGTGCAAGCGGCTGTTTCGCCTTGCATGCACGCGCGATAGGCTAAAATTTGCCTATGACTGATCAATTGAAGAAATATTTATTGCCGGACCATAGTACGCGCATACAGGCTGTCAGG
>JAEWEH010000228.1 GCA_023389535.1 Pseudomonadota bacterium | reverse complement strand
AGCCTGGCCTTGCGGACTTCCGGGTGGCGCTTGAGCACATTGGCCACCTGACCCGGATGCACGAACATGCCGCGCACCTTGGTGGTCTGGTCCGCGCGTCCCAGCCAGCCGCGGATGCGGCTGTTCGTACGGCCGCAAGGTGATATGCCCGGCAAGATGGCGGACAGGTCGCCGGTACCGAATCGGACCAGCGGGTAATCCGGGTTCAGGGTCGTGACCACGACTTCGCCGACTTCGCCGTCAGGCACCGGCTGGCTGGTGCCTGGCCGCACGATTTCCAGAATGATGTCTTCGTTCACGACCAGACCGTCGCGCGCAGAAGTTTCGTAGGCGATCATGCCCAGGTCCGCGCTGCCGTATGCCTGGTAGCCTTCTATGCCGCGCTCGGCGAACCATTTGCATAATGAAGGCGGAAAGGCCTCGCCGGAGAACAAGGCGCGGCGCAGCGATGGCAAGGCCACGCCCATTTGCTCGGCTTTTTCAAGGATGATTTTCAAGAAGCTGGGTGTGCCGGTATAGCCGGATGGCGCCAAGTCTGCAATGGCCTGCACTTGCTGCTCGGTCTGCCCCACACCGCCCGGAAACACGGTGCATCCCAACGCATGAGCCGCGGTTTCCATCATGGAACCGGCCGGGGTAAAGTGATACGAGAAACAGTTGTAAGCCAGTTCGCCGCGCCGAAAGCCCGCGGCATGCAGCGCACGCGCAAAGCCCCAATAGTCGGGGCGCCGGCTTTCCGGCTCGTAAATCGGGCCCGGCGACGCAAACACCCTGGCCGCCTCGCCCCAACCTATGGCGGAGAATCCGCCGAATATGCGGCTGGCCGCGGGCATATCGCCACCACCCGAACCTTCGCGCGCGGCTAGCTGCGCCTGCAGCAGCTCGCTTTTCCGGATGACCGGTATCAGCTCCAGATCGGCGCGCTCGCGTATGGCCGCGGGTTCGACACCTTGCAATTGCCGCGCGATGGCCGGCGCTCTTTCACGCGCATGGCGCAACGCGGCCGGCAGACGCGCCATCAAGGCTTGCTCACGATCGCGCGGCTCGGCCGCCTCGCGTTCTTCGTAGTAAATAGTCATGGTCTTTCCCAGGGCCTGATGCGCATGCCCTTCTAGTGTTGACTGGGCCTACGCAAGCCAGCGCTTGCGCCGCCGATAGAACTTCGTGTCGCGGAAGCTCTTGCGCTCGCCACTGGCGACGCCAAGGTAGAATTCCTTGACGTCTTCGTTCTCGGCCAGCTCGCGCGCCTCGCCATCCATCATGACGCGGCCATTTTCCAGGATGTAGCCATAGTCGGCGTAGCGCAGCGCAATATTGGTGTTCTGCTCGGCCAGCAGGAAGCTGACGCGCTCGCGCTCGTTCAGATCGCGCACGATCTCGAAGATTTCCTCGACGATCTGCGGCGCCAGGCCCATGGAGGGCTCGTCCAGCAAAATCATGTTGGGGTTGGCCATCAACGCACGGCCTATGGCGGTCATCTGCTGTTCGCCACCCGAGGTATAGCCCGCCTGGCTGCTGCGGCGCTGCTTGAGCCTGGGGAAGTATTGGTAGACCTTGTCCAGCGCGGCGTTCAGCTCGCCCCGGCTGATGGCCCGCGTGTACGCGCCGGTTAGCAGGTTTTCCTCGATGGTCAGGTGCGCAAAGCAATGGCGCCCTTCCATGACCTGCACCACACCGCGCTTTACCAGATCCGCGGGCGTCAGCTTTTCGATGCGTTCGCCGCGGTAGTCGATATGGCCTTTGGTGACATCGCCGCGTTCAGCCTTGAGCAGGTTGGACACCGCGCGCAAGGTCGTGGTCTTGCCCGCGCCATTGGCGCCCAGCAGCGCCACAATCTTGCCTTCCGGCACGCAAAGGGACACCCCCTTGAGCACCAGTATCACGTGGTTGTAGATGACTTCGATGCCGTTGACGTTCAATAGGACTTTGGCCGGCGTCTGGGCCTGGGGATTCGCACTCATAGTTCCTGCCTTCTATTTCCGGCCGGCCGCCACGCAGGACGGCCGGCCATTGCCGCTAGGCTAGCCTTCGCACTTGCGTACTTCCAGCTTCTTCTCGGCCGCGTACTTGGCACCAAGATCCTTGATCAGCGGCGCTACGTACTTCTTGTCCGACTGGTACCAATCGGACGCGATATTGAACTTCTTGCCGTCCCACTGAATGATGCGGGCCCAGTCGTCGCCCATATGGTCGCTGCACGAGGTCTTGAGCGGCCGCATGATCTTGGCGAAGCCCAGTTCTTCCAACCTTTCCTTGGTCAAGTTGAGGTTTTCCATGCCCCATTGCACTTGCTCAGGCGTCATGTGCTTGCCCTTGCCGAATTTTTCCTGGGCCGTGCGGATGGCTTCGACTTGGAGCATGGAGATCATCATGCCGCGGGTGTGGGCGATGGTGCCGACAAATTTCCCGGTGGTGTCCGTTCCCTGGCCTTTGTCGTAGACGAACTTCTTCAGGTCGTCGTGCACGCGGCCGTGGTCGGCGCTGTTCTGGATGGTGATGCCGTTGTAGCCCTTAGCCACGTCGCCCAGGTCTTGCACGTCGTTTTCGGAAGCCGCCCACCAGATGCCGTACATCTTGTCGCGCGGATAGCCAACGGCCTGCGCTTCGCGGATGGCCGTGGGCGTCATGATGCCCGCGCTCCAGAGCAGCACATAATCGGGGCGGCTCTGACGAATCTGCAGCCAGGTCGACTTCTGCTGCACGCCCGGCGCGGTGACCGGATACAGCTGCAGGTCGAAGCCATTGGCCTTGGAGCGTTCCTGCAGCAAGGCGATGGGCTCCTTGCCATAGGGTGAGTCGTGATAGACCAGGGCGATCTTCTTGCCCTTCAGCTTGTCTTCACCGCCCAGCTTCTTGGCGATGTCCTGGATCATGACATCGGCCGCCGTCCAGTATGTGCCCAGCAAGGGAAAATTCCACTTGAATACCCGGCCGTCGGCGGACTGCGACAGCCCGTACCCCGTGGTGACCACCGAAACGTGATCCGAGAACGCCTTGTCGGTGACGGCGAAGGTGATGCCGGTGGATTGCGTATCGAAACTGGACGCCCCGCCGTTCTTGCCCTTCAGGCGCTCGTAGCATTCGACGCCCTTGTCGGTTGCATACGCCGTTTCGCATTCTTCATAGACGATCTTGACGCCGTTGATGCCGCCGTCGCGTGCATTGACCAGTTTCAGGTAGTCCATTTTCCCGTCGGCCCACGGAATGCCCAGCGGTGCGAACGAGCCCGTGCGATAAGCCAGCAAAGGTATGAACTGCTCATCGGCGGCGGCCGCCGGCATGGCGGCTGCGCCTAAGGTACCCGCCACGGCAATCAAGGCTGCGGCATATTTAAGGGAACGCTTCATCTCCAAGTCCTCCTGTTGGTGTCTGTATGCACCGTTTATGTATCGGCAGGTCGAAACGGGCCGGCCGGGTTGCTGATGTAATGCGATGAAAACCCAGTAAACCTTTAATGTCTTTAATGCGGGAAAGGCCAGATGCGCAGCTTTTCCTTTCCGATGCTCCAGAGGCGCGCCAGCCCATGCGGCTCCACGATCAGAAAGAACACGATAAGCGCGCCAAATACCATGTGCTCGATATGCGAGGCCGTGTCCACCGCCAGCGAAACGCCGAACAAGTGCGGCACATTGGTCAGGAAAACCGGCACCAGCACCATGAAGGCCGCGCCGAAGAAGCTGCCGACAATAGACCCCAGCCCGCCGATGATGACGATGAACAGCAGTTGCAGGGAACGATTCAGGTCGAAAGCCAGCGGTTCCCATGAGCCCAAGTGGATATATGC
>JAEWEH010000193.1 GCA_023389535.1 Pseudomonadota bacterium | reverse complement strand
TCGTTTTCAGCTTTTCCGTGCTCAATGCCAGGTTGTGCAAGGCGCTCAAGACCATCAGGGATAGCAGGGCGAGAAAAGCCAGAAAGAGGGTGAAGCTTTTTTTCAGGGTGAAGAAGGAATACATGTTGCGCGGTAGCCTTATGTGCGTCGTTGCATTCCCGCCTGTCGTTCAAGCACGGGCGAGACGCCGCGATTATGGCTGCGCCGTGTTACCTGTATGTGACCGCGCGCCAAACATCCACGCGCCGGCCGGTACAATGCAGACGAATCATGCCCATACCGTGCCGCCGCGCTATGTAGCCCCTGCGCCGCTCTACGAAGGAAAAGCGAGTCCTTGAAATTCATCCACGCCGCCGACATACATCTGGACAGCCCCATGGTGGGCTTGGGCGCCTACGCGGACGCCCCGGCCGATATGCTGCGCGCCGCCACGCGGGATGCCTTCACCCGCCTGATCAGCCTGGCGGTCGACGAGGCGGTGGATTTCATGGTGATCGCGGGCGACCTGTATGACGGCAACTGGAAGGATCACAATACGGGGCTCTATTTCGTCAAGGAGATGGGGCGCCTGAAGCGCGCCGGCATACCCGTCTACCTGTTGCACGGCAATCACGATGCCGAAAGCGAAATGACGCGCAAGCTGCTGCTGCCGGACAATGTCTTTGTTTTCGACACACGCAAGCCCAGCACCTTCTTGCGGCAGGATCTGAAAGTGGCCTTGCATGGCCGCAGCTTCAAGATAGCGGCGACCACGGATAACCTGGCCGCTGCTTATCCGGCCCCTGTGCCGGGCATGTTCAATATCGGCGTGCTGCATACCGCCCTGGAGGGCAATGCCGCCCATGCGCGCTACGCGCCGTGTTCCCTCGATCAGCTGCACGCCAGTGGCTATCAGTATTGGGCGTTGGGCCATGTGCACGAATACGCCTTGTGGCGGGGCGATTCAGTCGTCGTCTTCCCGGGCAATTTGCAGGGCCGGAATATCCGCGAGACCGGTCCGCGCGGCGCCGTCATGGTCACATGCGACGACCTGGGCAGTATCGACGTGGAGCGCATTTTTGTCGATGTGCTGAGATGGCGCCGGGTGGAGGTCGATGTGTCCGATTGTTTGTCCCTTGACGATGCGGCGCGCGCCGCCGGCCGTGTGCTGGATGATCTGCTGCTGGATGCCGAAGCAGGGATACCGCAGGCCGTTCGCATTGTATTGACCGGTGCGACCGCTGCGCATGGGGAGCTCTTCGGACAGGAGGCTCAGCTGCGGGCCGAAGTGCTGGCTCAGATTGCAACCTTGGGACCGGAACGGCTGTGGCTGGAAAAGGTCAGGCTCGACACCCGGGCGCCCGCCAGCTTGGGCAACCTGAGGGAGCGGTCTGATGCGCTGGCCGACCTGCAGGCCTTGCTGCAAGCTGCAGAAACCGACAGTGAATTCATGGAGTCCCTGCGCACCGAACTATTAAGCCTGGTGTCCCGGGCGCCGCAGGAACTGCAATCCAGCGTGCCCTGGTTCAAGGATATCCGGGACGGGGATTTGTCGGTGCTGTTGCGTGAAGTGGGGCCATCTTTGATGGCACAGCTTGCCAACGAGGAGCGCAACTGATGCGCTTGAATCGGCTGGACCTTCTGCGCTACGGTAAATTCACCGACAAGCGCTTGGACTTTCCAAACGCGCCGCGGGATTTTCACCTGATCATAGGCCCGAATGAGGCCGGCAAGTCCACCTTGCGCAGCGCCATCGGCGATCTGCTTTTCGGTTTTCCTGTGCGCACGCCGCTGGACTTTCTGCATGCCAAGTCCGAGCTGCGCCTGGGCGCCTGCGTGGACCATGAAGGTGTGCGCCTGGACTTCCTTCGTTTGAAGGGCAACAAGAACACGTTGCGCAATCCCGCCGAGGAGCCTTTGTCCGATACGGCGCTGGACGCTTTCCTGGCGGGGGCGAGCAGGGGATTCTTCGATCACATGTTCAGCCTGGATCATCCGCGGCTGGTGGAGGGCGGAAAAAGCATATTAAGTGCTCAGGATGACGTGGGCCGGATACTGTTTCAGTCTGCGGCCGGGGTGGCCAGCCTGGGTCAGGTGCGCGATGCACTGGAGAAAGAGGCCGATGCCTTATGGGCGCCGACCCGCTCGTCCAAGCGCGCCTACTATATCGAGCGTGCCCGCATGGAAGAGGCGGCCGATGCGCTGAAGGCCGCTACCGTGCGAACCCGCGAATGGACACAGGCCAGCGAGCAGGTTCAGGCGCTGGAAGATCGCAGGCAGGCATTGCGTGCCGCCCAGCGTGAACGGCAGCAGTTGCGCAGCCGCCTGGAGCGCCTGCGCAGGACAGCGCCGCTGATCGCCGAACTGCGTGATATCGAAGGCGCATTGGATGCCTTGGGCGCCGTGGCGAGTTTGCCGGAGCTTGCGTCAAACACGCTCGCCGATGCGGAGATGGCAAGGGCGATGGCGCAACAGCGAGAAGCCGTGCACAAAGAAGAGGCTTTACGCCTGAAGGCCCAGTTGGATGGCATTGAAATCGATGCGGGCATTCTGGCTCTGGCCGACATCATCGAAGGGCTTGAGCGCCAGCGGCATCAGTGCAGTACATACGAGGCGGACATTGCGAGCAGGCTGGGCCAGGCGGGATTGCTTTGGGAGCAAGCCAGAATGGCGATGGCCGAGCTGGGCTGGCCCGTTGATGCCAGCCAGCCACTGGACGGCACATCCATTGATAAGGCGCGTTCCCGCCTGCCGGGATTACCGGCGCGCAAACAGCTGGAACAGTTGTTGCGCGACCACGGCATGCTGGCGCAGGCGCTGGACAACGCCCTTGCAGCCGGAACGAGCCGACAGGCCGAGGCGCAGGCACTGGCCGCGCGCTTGCGCGCAGTGCCCGAGCGGGTTGCCAGTCCGGCCTTGCGCTTGGCGCTAACGCAGGCCAAAGCCTCCGGCGATCCCGATGCGGCCTTGGCACGGGCCAGCGCCGCGGTCGCCGGGGCGCTGGCGGAGCAAGGCCGGGCCCTTGCCGACTTAGGGGCATGGGCGCGTCCGCCGGAAGATCTGCGTACGACATCATGGCCGTCGGCTTCGACCGTGTCTGGCTGGCTGAAAGAGCGTCAGGGCTTGCAGTTTGAGCTGAACACCCAGACACGGCGGCACGATGCCGCCATGTCGGCCGT
>JAEWEH010000130.1 GCA_023389535.1 Pseudomonadota bacterium | reverse complement strand
GTCCACAGTGGCCTACGATTGGTTCCTGTTGGATATGGAACATTCGCCCAATGAACTGAACGACATCATCTCCCAGCTTCGTGTCCTGGATTCGGTGGAAACGGTTGGCGTCGTCCGGCCGCCTTCCAACGATCGAGTGATGATCAAGCGGCTGCTGGATGCCGGCGTAAAGAGCTTTCTGTTCCCCTACGTTCAAAGCGTCGAGGAAGCGCGGGAAATCGTGCGCTCCACTCGCTACGCGCCTGAAGGCATAAGGGGAGTATCGATCTCGGGGCGGGCTGCACTATACGGCGCGCGCAAGAATTATTTAATGGAAGCGGCCAACGAAATCGTCATCGCCATCCAGATCGAAACCTTGGAAGCATTCGAAGCAATTCCCGACATTGCCGCCTTGCCGGAAGTGGACATCCTCTTCTTCGGGCCTGCCGACTTGTCTGCGGACATGGGGTTGCTGGGGCAGGGCGAGCACCCCGAAGTCCAAGGCAAGATCATCGAGGGCATCCGCCTGATCCGCGAGAAAGGAAAAATGGCCGGTGTGTTGGCGCCTAATCCAGTCGTGGCAAAAGCCTATGTCCAGGCGGGGGCGCACTTCGTCGCCGTAGGCAGCGATCTGGCCTGCTTGCGCACGCATGCCCAGGCCTTGCTGGATACCGCTACGGGCTTTTGATCGCCAGCGGACCGCCTTCGCTTCTACGGCGGTCCGTATGGTGCGGCATCCTTTACTGCGATACAGTCGCGGGCCCCGTCGACTTGCGCTGTACTAAAGCAGTGGGCAGCATCTGCGGGGGGGGCATCGCTGTCTTTGAATCGATGACCGTCAGCAAGGTTTCAGCCGCCGCGGCCCCGATCTCGACCGAGGGAAAGCGGATGGTGGTAAGCGGGGGATTCACAAATGCTGAGAACTCGCTGTCATTGAACCCCATGATCGAGATGTCGCGAGGAATATGCAAACCGTGTTCCCGTAATGCCGCCATGGCGCCCAAGGCCAAATAATCATTGCCGCATATCAACGCGGAGAAAGGCAGCTTTGTGTCCAACAAGCGCTGTGCCGCGTTGTAGCCATCGGCGAATCCGTAGTCCGCTTCAATAATCAGTTCGCGCGACAACCGCCCGCTGCCGGCGGCAATGGTTTCAAGCAAGCCCTGATAACGTTGTCGGGCTCGTTGATTCGATGAAAGATAGCCGCTGATGAAAGCGAACTCGCGGTGTCCCAAAGCAAGCAAGTGCTCGGCGGCTTGTTGGCCGGCAATATAGTTATCGAAGCCGATGGCCCCGGGCAGGGCATTGCCCGCATCGGCCCATATTGTGGCGACGGGCAAGCCGTTCTTGGCGATCAGATCCAGCCAGGCGGGCGGACAGTCGCTGCCCAAAAGTACGATGCCATCCACGCCTCTTTCAATCAGCGAACGCAAAGGGCGCAAATCGGCTTGTTCCTCGATGGCAGGCTGCGCCAGCAGCAAGGTGTAATTGGATTTGCCCAGCCCTTGTCGTAAAGCCTCTATGGTTTGTGCAAACGCTGACGCGCCAATGCGCGGGACGACCGCGCCGACACTGCGGGTGCGCCGGGAAACCAGCGCGCGGCCGACCCCCTGCGGAACATACCCCAGCGCGCTGACGGCGACATTGATGCGTTCGCGAGTTTCGGCATCGACCATCTCGGGGCGGTGGAGCGCCCGCGATACGGTGCTGATGGAAACGCCCACCATGCGGGCCACATCCTGCAAGCTGGCTGCCATACTGCATTGAATCCTTAGTGCAAACGATAGTCACAAATATAACACCTAATGGCCTGTAACTAGGTAAAAATAGCGTTGACATGGAAATGCAAACGTTTGTATTATGCGTCAAATCACCTCTTTCAAGGAAGAACCAGCATGGATGGAATAGCAGCAGCGCCCGCAACCGTTACGACCAAGCAGGCGATCGTCAAGACTCTTATCGATTTGAAGGTGGAGTACGCGTTTACGTTGCCTGGCCTGGGCGTAACCTGGATGCTGGATGAGTTCTATGACGCCAGAAAAGATGTACGTGTGATTCTGACGCGAGGCGAGCAAGTCGCGTCGATCATGGCGCAGGTGGTGGGTCGCCTGACAGGGAAGCCGGGCGTTTACATGGGGCAAGGGCCTTTCGCCAGCACGACCGGCGCATTCGGAATACTGGAAGCTTATTTCGCGGGTTCGCCCATGCTGGTGCTGACCGATACATCCTGCTATGACGGTTTCGGCATGTACGGCGTATACCAGACCATGACAGGCGATTACGGTGCTGCCGATGTCCGGAACGTCATGAAAACCATGACCAAGTCTACGTACTACGCGACCGAGCCGCACGAAGCGGTGTATGCCATCCAGCAAGCTTATAAGCAAGCAAGCTTGCCGCGTCAGGGGCCGACCGCCGTTGTCTTGAAATCCCCCATCATCCGCCGCGAAATGCCGAAGCAATCGCGCGTACAACTGTATCCCGCCCAAGGCTACCAGGAAGTTGCCATGCCGCTGCCTGATCCGCAGGCCATCAAGGCGCTCGCGGACATGGTGGCCGGCGCCGAGCGGCCGGTGCTTGTGGTGGGCAATGGCATGCAAAACGCCCGGGGGCGAAAACTAATCGCGCAACTGGCTGAAAAGTTCGGTTTCGCCGTGGCCACCAGCTATAACGCCAAGGGCGTCGTGGATGAAACCTCTGCGGTGTCGGTCGGCATGCTGGGCACATGGGGCATGAAATCGGCGAATGCCGCCGTGAAGGACGCCGATGCGCTGATCGTCATTGGCGCCAGCCTTGGAGCGGACTACATCAAGTTCCGTGATCCCGACTTCATCAGGCCCGGGGTTCAGCGCATTGCTCAGATCGATGTCGACCCGCGCAACGCCGGCTGGGTCTATCCTGTCGACTTGGCGATATGCGCCGATGGCAGCGATGCTGTCGAAGCATTGCTTAAGCACGATCTTGGCGCGGGGCAGCGGCAGCAGCGCCTGGCTTGGATCGCGGACATCCAGGCTGCTTATCCCACCTTCGACGAGCCGACGCACGCCGCCCCCGGTACCGTTCACAACGCAGATGTCATCAAGGCGCTGGATGCCTTCCTGACACCCGACGATATATTGACATTGGACGCAGGTACCAACCGCATCTGGGCAACGACGACACTTAAGATACGTACCCCCGGGCAATTGGTGGTGCCGGGCGGCATAGGCGGCATGGGTTGGGGCGCACCGGCGGCGGCTGCGGTCAAGCTGGTTCACCCGGAAAAAAATGTCGTCTGCCTGACCGGCGACGGGGGCTTTGCCATGACGATGAATGTGATGGCCACCTGCGTACAGGAAAAGCTGCCGATTACTGTCGTGGTGGCCAACAACAGCGGCCTGGGCATGGTCCGCGACAACTTGAAACAGCGTCGCATCGCAGTGGACTTTTCGCCTACCGACTTCGCGCAAATTGCCCGGGGCATGGGCTGCCATGGTGTGAATGTGAACAGTCCGGAGCAATTGGCGGCGGCGCTTCAGGAAGGCCGCGGTTCCGGCATCCCCACCGTGATCGACGTCGCCGTAGATCCAGAATCCAGTCATGTGGGCGTATCGGACTACTAAGGATCGACCATGAAACCAGTAGCCATCGTTACCGGCGGCGCCCGCAATATCGGCTGGGCGATTGCACAGCGCCTGGCGGCCGACTATCACGTTCTGGTCGCCGACTTGTCCGAGCCGCAACAGCCCTTGCCTGAAGGTTGCAACTACATACGAACCGATGTGTGCGATCCACAGCAGGTGAATGCGCTGTTCGCAGCGGCGGAAAAGGCCGGCCCTGTGCACGCCTTGGTACATTCCGCAGCCATTACGGCGCCTGCCCGGCCGATCGCCGACATCCCGCTGGAGGAGTGGAGGCGGCTTATCGACATCAATCTTACGGGTAGCTTTATCGTCGCCCAGGCCGCCATCGCCCCTTTGTCCAAAGCCAAGGGAAGCATGGTCCTGTTGACCTCACGGGCTGGAAAAACCGGCTTTGCCGCCTTGAATGCCGGCAAGAATGGCACCAAGGCCCATTACTGCGCCTCGAAGGCGGGGGTGATTTCCCTGATGAAGTCGCTGGCCACTGAATTATCGCCCGACATACGGGTCAATGCCGTCGCCCCCGGCCCCATCGAAGGCGAAATGATACCTCGCGATCGCTGGCCCGACATCGCTGCCCGCGTTCCTTTGGGTCGGCTTGGGACGGCTGCGGAGATAGCGGACGCCGTCCATTTTCTGGCCAGCCCCGCAGCCAGTTTCATTACCGGCCATGTGCTGGATGTAAACGGGGGCACCTTGATGGATTAGCAGTATGAAATGTGTTGCATCTGAACGTACAGCAAGAGCCGTAGGAAGCAGCGCTTAACTATATGGAGACACGAAATGAATGTTTTGAACCTTAGAAATATTATGGGTATAGCAGGCTTGGCATTGTGCCTTGTCATGGCGCCCGCTCATGCAGAGGTAAAAGAAGTACGCCTCGCCAGGCAGTATGGCATCGCCTACCTGCCGTTGATGGTGATGCAGGAACAAAAACTGATAGAAAAGCACACGCGCGAATTGGGCCTTCCGGATGTCAAGGTGAGCTGGAACCAGTTCACCGGTGGGTCGGTCATGAACGACGCGCTTATCGCGGGAGCACTGGATTTTGCGGTAGCCGGGCCGCCACCGTTTCTCACTATGTGGGCCCGCACCCAAAATACCTCTGCCAGCGTCATGGGGCTAGCTTCCCTCAACGCCATGCCCATGTATCTGGTCAGCCGCAACCCGGCGGTGAAGTCGATTAAAGACTTCACCGATAAGGACAGGATCGTGGTCTCGGGCATCAAGGTGTCAACGCAAGCCGTCGTGTTGCAGATGGCGGCGGCCAAAGCGTTCGGGCAAGATAAATATGATGTGCTGGACCGTTTGACGATAGCCATGCCGTTATCGGACAGCATGGCGATCATGCTATCGGGCAGGGGGCAGGTGACGGCCGATTTTACCGTGCCACCCTTCTCTTATCGTGAACTGAAGCAGCCCGGTTTCCATTCCGTCATTGATACCTATCAAGTGGTCGGAGGGCCCAGTTCAACCAATGTTCTCTATACGACGACCCGTTTTCAGAAAGCCAATCCCAAGGTGACGCAGGCTGTGCTCAATGCCCTTGATGAAGCGCAGAAATACATCACGGCAAACAAGCAGAAGGCGGCGCAAATCTACTTGGATATCACCAAGGACACCGACCCCGTCGAAGATATTGTCCAGATGTTGTCCGACCCCAAAGTCGAGTACAACCTTACGCCGCAGGGATTGACGGCATTTGCGGACTTTATGCAAAAAATAGGAACCATCAAGACCAAACCGGCATCCTGGAAAGAGCTGTTCGTGGGCCAGGTGCACAACCTGCCCGGAAACTGACGCACAGGCCCGCCCATGAAAATACGGATAGGCTCTATCTTGGTGGAGCGCATCGAAGAGAGGCTCGGGCTTGGGTTTCAGCCGCACGATCTCTTTCCCGCCTTTGAACCGCGTATGCTCGAACCACTACGGCATTGGATGGAACCGACGTTCTATGATGCGGCCGAGAATCGATTTCGAACCAGCATCCACAGTTGGCTGCTACGCACGCCGAACCATTTAGTGCTTGTGGATACGTGTGTCGGCAATCACAAACAACGGCCACAAGTGCCGCGTTTCCACATGTGCGATACACCGTGGTTGTCACGCCTGGCTGAGGCGGGCGTGCGGCCGGAAGACATTGGATATGTCATGTGTACGCATTTGCATTGCGATCACGTCGGGTGGAACACACAGCTGGTCGACGGCCGGTGGGTTCCTACGTTTCCCAATGCTCGCTATTTGTTTTCTCGCAAGGAATTTGCACGCTGGGATGCGCGCAGGGCGGACTATCGTCATCGACATATCAACGACCATGTGTTCGAGGACAGCATTTTGCCCGTGGTCGAATCGGGACAAATGACCTTGGTGGACGACGGCTACGAACTGGACGGCGTGTTGAGCGTCGAGCCGGCGCCCGGACACACCGTAGGTCACGTGCGCATACGCGTTTCCTCTGAAGGCAAGCGCGCATACTGCAGTGGCGATATTTTTCACCATCCCTTGCAGATTCATCATCCGGAACTCTATACAGGCTTCGATGATGACCAGGCGCTCGGCATTGAAACGCGTCGGCGCTTGTTGTCCGTGTGTGCCGACGAGAACGCCGTTTTGCTGCCGGCGCATTTTGCCGAGCCGCACGCTTGTTTCATACGCGCCTGCGACGACGGATATGCCCCCGACTTTGATGCTTTGAACATGTTGAGCGTATCAGGCAGTGGTGCTCCGCTTAATGCGGGAAGGATGGCTTTATGACAATGCCTTTGCTGGAAGTCAGGGGGGTCACCCTGCAATATAAAACGCGTGAGCACCTGGTAACGGCTACGTATCGAGTGGACTTTACGGTACAGAAAGGCGATCGGTACATACTGCTGGGCCCGTCCGGTTGCGGCAAGTCCACGTTGCTGAAAGCGGTGGGCGGCTATCTGCGGCCAACTGAAGGAAAAATACTGCTTCAAGGCAAGCCAGTGGTACGGCCTGGAGCGGATCGCATGATGGTCTTTCAGGAATTTGATCAGCTATTGCCTTGGAAAACCGTCAAACAGAACGTGATGTTCGCCTTGAAGGCATCGGGATCATTGCGAGGCAAGGAGGCTGAAGAGCGCGCCCTGCATTACATCCATAAAGTCAATCTCGGCAAGTTCGTGGATAGCTATCCACATATGCTTTCCGGCGGTATGAAGCAGCGTGTCGCCATAGCGCGGGGCATGGCCATGGAGCCCGACATCATCCTCATGGACGAACCGTTCGCGGCACTGGATGACTTGACACGGCGCAAGATGCAAGACGAGCTGATGCAGCTTTGGGAGGACACGCGTTTCACTGTGTTGTTTGTCACACACTCCATTCCCGAAGCCGTCCGCATAGGCAATCGCATTCTGCTCTTGTCCCCGCACCCGGGCCAGGTCAGGGCCGAGCTGAGCGGCGT
>JAEWEH010000014.1 GCA_023389535.1 Pseudomonadota bacterium | reverse complement strand
GCTGAAGCCCTGCGGCTCGTTCAGTCTTCGGCCTGCAGGCTTGCAGGCGCCTGGGGCGGGCCTTCGCGGCTGACCGATCCCTGCCCGGCCTGCCGCGGGCCGAAGCCGGTGGTCGGCCCGCGACTGTCGAGCCTGAAACCGGCGTCAGACCAGCACGCGTTCTATGCCGCCTGCGTTGGCGTCGCGCACATAGTTTTGCATCCACGACTCGCCCAGGATATGGCGGGCCATCTCCACGACGATGTAATCGGCCTCCATGCCGGTGTCGCCTTGATAGCGCGACAGACCTTGCAGGCAGGAAGGGCAGGATGTCAGCATCTTGACCTGGCCGTCATAGCCGTCCGCCCGTATGGTGGCGGTGTTCTTCGCCAATTCTTCCTGCTTGCGGAAACGCACTTGGGTGGAGATATCCGGACGCGACACCGCCAGGGTGCCCGATTCACCGCAACACCGATCGGTCTTGATGGCGCCGTCGCCCACCAGCGCCTTGACGGTCTTCATGGGTTCCTGCAGTTTCATGGGGGTGTGGCAGGGGTCGTGATACATATAGCGTACGCCCTGTACGCCTTGCAGCTGTATGCCTTTTTCCAAAAGGTATTCGTGTATGTCGATCAGCCTGCAGCCGGGGAAGATCTTCTCGAATTCATAGCCGGCCAACTGGTCATAGCAGGTGCCGCAGCTGACGACGACTGTCTTGATGTCCAGGTAGTTCAGCGTGGTGGCCATGCGATGGAACAGCACACGGTTGTCCGTGATGATCTTTTCCGCCTTGTCGTTCATGCCATTGCCGCGCTGCGGATACCCGCAGCACAGGTAGCCCGGCGGCAATACTGTTTGTACGCCGGCGTGCCACAACATGGCCTGGGTGGCCAGGCCCACTTGCGAAAACAGCCTTTCGGAACCGCAGCCCGGGAAGTAGAACACCGCCTCGGTTTCAGGCGAGGTGGCGGCCGGATTACGGATGATGGGCACATAAGCCGGGTCTTCGATGTCCAGCAGCTTGCGCGCGGTTTGCTTGGGCAGGCCCCCGGGCATTTTCTTGTTGATGAAGTGTATGACCTGCTCGCGTATCGGCGGCTTGCCCAAGGTGGCAGGCGGATGGTCGGTCTGCTTGTGCGATGGGCCGGCCAGCACGTCGTGCGCCATGCGCTGGGCTTTGTAGCCGACGTCGACCATGGCTTTGCGCGTCGCCTTGATGACGCGCGGGTCCTTGGCGTTCAGGAAGAACATGGCCGCCGCCGTGCCCGGATTGAAGGACTTCTTGCCCATGCGGCGCAGCAGGGCGCGCATTTCCATGGACACATCGCCAAAGTCGATGTCCACCGGACAGGGGTTGTAGCACTTGTGGCAGATGGTGCAGTGGTCAGCGACGTCTTCGAATTCTTCCCAGTGCTTCAGGCTGACGCCGCGGCGGGTCTGCTCTTCGTACAGGAAGGCTTCGATCAGCAGCGAGGTGGCCAGGATTTTATTGCGCGGCGAATAAAGCAGGTTGGCGCGAGGCACATGGGTGGCACACACCGGTTTGCACTTACCGCAACGCAGGCAATCCTTGATGGCATGCGAAATGGAGCCGATCTCGCTGCGCTGCATGATCAGTGATTCGTGGCCGAGCAGATTGAAGCTGGGCGTCCAGGCGTTGCGCAAGTCGGCGCCGGGCATCAGCTTGCCGGCATTGAAGCGGCCGGCCGGATCGATGCGCCGTTTGTAGTCCTGGAAGGGCGCCAGTTCTTCTTCGGTCAGGAATTCATACTTGGTCAGGCCTATGCCGTGCTCGCCCGAAATCACCCCATCCAGGTCGCGGGCGATCTGCATGATGCGCGCTACGGCCTCGTTGGCCTCGCGCAGCATTTCATAGTTGTCCGAGTTGACGGGGATGTTGGTGTGCACATTGCCGTCGCCCGCGTGCATGTGCAGTGCCACGAAGACCCGGCCCTTCAGCACGCGGTCATGTATGGCCTGGATCTCGGCCAATACGGCTGCGCAGTCGGCGCCGGCAAAATAACGCTCCATCTGCGCGCGCACTTCGGTCTTCCATGAAATGCGCAGGGTATGGTCCTGGACGACATCGAAGACCGTCGCATCGGGCTGGCGCGCCAGCCTTGCCTTCAGGTCTGCAATGGCGTGCCCTAGGCCCAGCGCTTCAAGCTGGTCCAGGCTTTGTGCCAGCGGCTGGTCCAGGTTGTTCAGCAGCCACGACCATCGGCGCCGCACGGCCTGCAGGCATTCGACCGCGTCATGGGTGCGCGCAGCCAATACTTCTTCGCGGGTGTGTTCGGCGTCGTCATGGTCCTCGATCTTGCCGATCGGCAGCTCGCCGCCCAGAAAGCTTTCCAGCTCATCCAGCAGGCGCAATTTATTGCGCGTGGATAATTCGATATTGATGCGTTCGATGGCGTCGGTGTATTCGCCCATGCGGCCCAGCGGAATCACCACGTCTTCGTTGATCTTGAAGGCATTGGTGTGGCGCGCAATGGCTGCGGTGCGTGCCCGGTCCAGCCAGAACTTCTTGCGCGCCTCGGCGCTGACGGCCACAAAGCCCTCGCCGTGGCGGGTGTTGGCGATACGCACGACTTCGCTGGCGGCCACTGCGACGGCGTCGGCGTCATCGCCGACGATATCGCCGATCAACACCATCTTGGGCAGCATGCCGCGTTTGCTCTTGGTTGCGTAGCCGACGGCCCGCAGGTAGCGCTCGTCCAAGTGTTCCAGCCCGGCCAGGATGGCGCCGCGTTCACGGCCCGGGCCATCCAGATAATTCTTGACCTCGACGATGGACGGCACGGCATCGCGTGCCTGCCCGAAGAATTCCATACAGACCGTGCGCGTATGCGCCGGCATGCGGTGCAATATCCATTGCGCGGCGGTGATCAGCCCGTCGCAACCTTCCTTCTGCACGCCCGGCAGCCCGGCCAGGAATTTGTCGGTGACGTCCTTGCCCAGGCCGACTTTACGGAACCGTGCGCCTTCGATGACCAGGGTTTCGCTGCGCAGCGGCACCGCGCCCGGCGCGGCAGCCCCATCGAACCACTGCAGTTCAAAGCGTGCTTCCTTGGCATCGTGGATCTTGCCCAGGTTGTGATCCAGGCGGGTCACTTCCAGCCAATTGCCTTCCGGATCGACCATGCGCCACCAGACCAGGTTATCCAGTGCCGTGCCCCACAGCACGGCCTTCTTGCCGCCGGCATTCATGGCTACATTGCCGCCCACACAGGAGGCATCGGCGGAGGTGGGGTCCACGGCGAACACATGGCCCGCCGCCTCGGCCGCCTCGGCGATGCGCCGCGTAACCACCCCCGCGCCGGTGTGGATGGTGTGGACTGGCTCGCTGACGCCCGGCAGTTGGGTCGGCTGGACCGGCCCCAGGGTGTCGAGCTTTTCCGTGTTGATGACCACGGACTTCCAGGTCAGGGGAATGGCGCCGCCGGTATAGCCGGTGCCGCCCCCGCGCGGGATGATGGTCAGGTCGAGCTCGATACAGGCGCGCACCAGCGCGGCCATTTCGTTCTCGCTGTCCGGCGTCAGTACCACGAAGGGATACTCGACGCGCCAGTCCGTGGCGTCGGTAACGTGCGATACGCGTGACAGGCCGTCGAACTTGATATTGTCTTTGTGGGTGATGCGCGCCAGGCGGCGCACGACCTGCTTGCGCAAGTCGCGCGTCAGCGCGAATTCGTGCTCGAAAGCCGCCACGGCACTACGCGCGGCGCCCAGCAGGCGCGCCACTTTGGTGTCACGCTCGGCGGCACTGGCGTCGCGACGGTGGTCGACCTCGTTAAGCCTGTGGTTCAGCGCCTGTATCAGCAGATGCAGACGCTTGGGGTTGTCCAGCAGGTCATCCTGCAAGTAGGGGTTGCGGCGCACGACCCAGATGTCGCCCAGCACTTCAAACAACATGCGCGCAGAGCGCCCGGTGCGCCGCTGGCCGCGCAGTTCGTCCAGCAGTTGCCAGGACTCTTCACCCAATAACCGAAGCACGATTTCGCGATCGGAATAGGAGGTGTAGTTGTAGGGAATTTCACGCAGGCGCGGGGTACTGGCGAGGGGGGCTTGTGCTGCAAGCAAATGACTGGCTACGGGGGCGTTCATGACCTGAAGAAAATAGGGCCCTTAAAGACATAGTGTAAGGGATAACCAATGATTTTAGGCCAGAACGGCTGTGTGGTCTGCTTCATTGGTTGCTTCTAGGGCTGCTTTTTGTTTTTTGTGCCCTTGGCCCTTAGATGCTGCGGGGCGTATCGCTCTGTGTTCTAAACCGGCGCAGCCGGTGGGCCGGGGCCGGGCTCCCATCGCTTCGCCCCTTCGGGGTTCCCTTGCAGGCACTTTGCGGCGGGGTCGGGCGTGAACTCGCAAAAATTCAACCGCCTGTGGGTTGAATTTTTCCTCAGACAGGCACGCCCTCTTACGCCCCCGCCGCAAAGCACCTGCCGCGGCTTGCTCAACGTCGCCC
>JAEWEH010000443.1 GCA_023389535.1 Pseudomonadota bacterium | reverse complement strand
GATCTGCGTTGTGCCTTCATAGATGCGGAACAATCGGACATCCCGGTAAAAGCGCTCGATGCCATAATCACTGACATAGCCGGCGCCCCCCAAAATCTGAACACAGCGATCAGCAACCCTGCCACACATCTCGGAGGCGAAAAGCTTGGCGCATGAAGCCTCTGTACTGACACTCAATTTTTCATCCCGACGCCGTGCAGCATCCAGAACCATGCTACGTGCGGCGTAGATTTCGGTCTTGCTATCAGCAAGCATAGCCTGTACCAACTGGAATTCAGCGATTGGCTTGTCGAACTGAGTTCTTTCCATGGCATAGCGCAGCGTATCGGCCAGCATACGATCGGCCACGGCCACACAGATGGCGGCGATGTGAATACGGCCCTTATCCAGCACCTTCATGGCTGTCTTGAAGCCGCGCCCCTCTATCGCCCCGATTAGATTAGCGGCGGGGACGCGGCAATCCTCAAATACAACATCGCAAGTGTGAGCTCCTTTCTGGCCCATTTTCTTGTCTCGCTTGCCAAAGCTGATGCCCGGCGTCGCCGCATCGACAATAAAGGCCGAAATGCCGCCCGCACCCTTTACTTCCGGGTTCGTCCTGGCCATGAGCGTAAAGATTCCGGCTTGCGGCGCATTGGTAATAAAGCGCTTGGTACCGTTAACGACGTAGAAGTCGCCATCCCGGACGGCGCTGGTTCGAAGCGATGCCGCGTCAGAGCCCGACCCTGGCTCGGTCAATGCAAAGGATGCGATTAATTCACCGGTGGCCAGACGAGGCAGATACCTTTCTTTCTGTTCTTGTGTGCCATCGAAGAGGATGCCCTGCGATCCAATGCCGACGGTCGTTCCAATCAATGACCGAAAGGCTGGAGAAGCGCGGCCCAGCTCAAACATAGCCATTACCTCTTCCTCCATAGTAAGCTCGAGCCCACCATAGGTTTCCGGAATCGTGAGCCCAAACAAGCCCATGTTCCTCATATCGGCCACGATGTCTTCCGGAATTTCGTCCGTCTCGGCAACGACTTCCTCATTCGGAATGAGGCGCTCCCGAACAAAACGGGAAATATTATCAAGAAGGATATTCAGTGTTTCTTGGTCACGGATCATAGTGGATGCATGCTAAGTGATGAGGCTTACGATGCTGCCGAGATATGTACAGGCTCGTCAACCGCATGGTCTATATCGTTCCGTACATTGGTCAGCATGGACCGCTATGCTGTACGCCATAGCATGACATGCTTGGCTGGCATAAGTTCTCGAATGCGAAATCTGCGCATCCTGAAGTACGGAACGAAACCGAATTGCCAATTGACGAATTCATCACTGGCTCGCACGATACGCCCCTGCAAACCATGAACATACAATGAGCAAACTCGATGAAAGACATCCCTGCGCCCGACGCCTACCAAGAGATCCGTGAAGCGGTGCGTGACTTATGTGGACGCTATGATTCCGCCTATTGGCAAAGTATAGACGCCGCTCGCGGCTATCCCGAAGCCTTCGTTGATGCCTTGACCGGCGCTGGCTGGCTGGCGGCGATGATCCCCGCCGAATACGGGGGGTCTGGACTGGGCTTGGCAGAGGCTTCCGTCGTCATGGAAGAAATCAATTTTTCCGGAGGCAATGCCGGCGCCGTCCACGGCCAGATGTACAACATGGGGACGCTGCTACGCCACGGCTCACCGGAGCAGAAGAAGCAGTATCTGCCGGACATTGCGGCCGGCAAGTTGCGGCTCCAGACGATGGCAGTCACCGAGCCGACTACTGGCACCGATACTACCCAGCTCAAGACAACCGCCGTTCGCCAGGGCGACCGTTACATTGTCAATGGTCAGAAGGTCTGGATATCCAGAATCCAGCATTCAGACATCATGATACTGCTGGCTCGGACCACGCCCTTGGCAGAAGTCAAGAAGAAGAGCGAAGGCATGAGCATCTTTATCGTAGACCTGAAGCAGGCGATCGGCAATGGCATGATGATTCAGCCTATCATGAACATGGTGAACCATGAAACGAACGAAGTATTCTTCGACAACCTGGAAATACCAGCTGAAAACTTGATTGGCAAGGAAGGGTTGGGCTTCAAGTACATTCTTGATGGCCTTAATGCCGAACGCACGCTCATTGCGGCCGAATGCCTGGGGGACGCCTACTGGTTCATTGACAAGGCCCGCAAGTACGCAAGCGAACGTATCGTGTTCAACCGCCCCATTGGCCAGAACCAAGGTGTGCAGTTTCCCATCGCCGATACTTACATGGAAACGGAGGCCGCGAACCTCATGCGCTTCAAGGCCTGCTCGCTGTTTGACTCGGGCAAACCGTGCGGCGGCGAAGCCAACATGGCCAAATACTTGGCCGCGAAAGCTTCCTGGGAAGCAGCCAACGTTTGCCTTCAGACGCACGGCGGCTTCGGATTCGCACACGAATACGACGTCGAACGAAAATTCCGCGAAACGCGCCTATATCAGGTTGCGCCCATCTCTACCAACCTGATCTACTCCTACGTCGCCGAGCATTTGCTCGGTCTGCCTCGCAGTTTCTAATTCCTACGCTATCCGGCGGGTCGCCCGGCCCGCCGCCGAAGGATTCTTCATGACAGCGCACTTTGACCCGCATCGCTTGCTTGAACGCCACTTTCCGCCCATTCATCACAAGTATGAGCACAAGGATGCGCAGCTCTATGCCCTAAGCTTGGGATTGGGATTCGACCCCCTGGACGCCGGCCAACTTGCTTACGTGTATGAAGGGGTCACCGGGGATGCCCTACGCACCATCCCAACATTTGCCAACGTCCTGGCCTACCCAGGTTTTTGGGCGCGTGACGCTGACACCGGCATTGATTGGCGACAGTTGGTACATGCCGAGCAAGAAATTATCCTTCACGCCACACTGCCTGCACGCGGCCATGTCATCGGACAGAACAAAATTTCGGCACTATGGGATCGCAGCGCCGAGAAAGGCGCCCTGATGGAACAACAACGTGAGATCCGCGATGCGCCTACCGGGCAGCTTCTGGCCACGGTAAAGCAATTGACGCTGTTAAGAGGCAATGGCGGATTCGGGGCATGCAGCGCGGGCGCCCCGCAAAAGTCACACACCATTCCCGATCGCAAGCCCGACACAGTTTGCGACCTGCAGTCCTCCCCACAGACGGCATTGCTCTATCGCCTGTGCGGAGATTTCAATCCCTTGCACGCAGACCCTGCTGTCGCCAAGCAGGCTGGCTTTCCCCGACCCATCCTTCACGGCATGGCCACCATGGGTATAGCGGCAATTGCCGTGATACGTACTGTCTTGAACTGGAATGCCGATCAAATGAAAGCGATGCGCGTAAGATTTACAGCACCTGCCTTGCCTGGCGATACGCTACGCACTGAAATGTGGATCGACAACTCAGTGGTGACCTTGCGCACGACCGCCCTGGAGCGGGGTGTTGTAGTACTGAATAACGCCCGGGTGGACTTGTAATTGATGGCACTAAGGCGGCCCATCATAATCGGCCAGCAGCGTCTCGAGCTGTACTACGGCCTGCTTTAGTTCGGGTACGATGCGCTTCTTGGCCTTCGAAAAGCTCTGCGAAAAATCTGCATTGCCGCAGCTTAAGCCCATGAGCGTATGCTTACGGCCAATAGACGCCGGTGCGGCAAGAGCATAAACCTTACGCTGATACTCACTGACCACGCCGCATACGCCTGTTTCGTCCAGTTGTGCAAAGCTGTTCCGGATGCTCTTTTCCGTCCTTGCTGCGTTGCCGGCTGCCGCATGTAAAATTTGCTGAAGCAGGTGATCGCGTTCCGCCGGGGGTAGAGCCCATAGGTACGCATGGCCCATCGCCGTGACCCCCATCGGCAGTACGGTGCCCACACCTAAGCGCAATGTTGCGACTTTAGCGCTTACACGATAGCCAACATACAACATGTCCATGCCGTCTCTGATCCCAAAGGCTACAGAAACGTCTAACGCGTCTGCTAGGGACTGCATGACGGGATGCGCGACCTGGACAAGTTCGTTCGTTGCAAGATAAGCATGGCCCACTGCCAAAGGACCAGCGGAAAGCTCGAGTTTGCGTCCATCCGGAACACGGCGAATCAAACCCAAGTTCAGCAAAGTACTTGTCAAACGCGACACAGTGGCCTTCGAAAGCCCCGTTCGCCGGACCAGGTCGGCATTGCTTAGCGGCACACGATCCGAGCGGAATGCACGCAGGACGCGCAGGCCGCGCTCTACCGTCAACATGGTTCCTGCTGCGTACCGATCTCCGGCCTGGTCATTCATGCAGCGACACCATATTCTGTATTGCCCGCGCGACCGAACGCAGACGCGGCCCGAACTCTCGGAGCACACGTTGACGCGACAATTGGTCTGATCGACCAATACAGGAGATTACGTGCGGGGCTTGGCCTTCGATCTGCAGCGGACATGCAACGATGCTCAGTTCAAGGCTCTTCTCCGGCGACGACATGCAGAACCCCATTTCGAATGTATCAGCAATACCGGCGTTGCACTGATGCTTGATGCGGCGCCATTCTTGCGGCGAGCGGCGTTCGACGTTCTCGAGCAGATAATACCGCTCGAGTTCCGGCAGCGCCGCGAGCAATGCCCAACCTATCGGAGAAGAACCCAATCCGAACCTGGTGCCAACCTGAATATTCAATATAAGCGGACTATCAGGATTGTGCACGCTTTCCAGAATAATGAGATCAAGCCTGTCGCGTGCGCTGAGCGCCACATGCAGGCCATATCTTTCCGCGTAGTCGCGCATATGCTCGCGCGCGGCCTGCAATATGCTGGAATTTGCCGTCGCAGCGTATCCCAATGCCAATACGTGTGCGGTCAACCGATACTTGCGTTCTGTTGGTGAACAGTACAAATATCCCAACCTGACTAAAGACTGCGCCAGCCTGCTCACCGTTGAAGGCGCTAACCCGGTACTTGCGCACAGTTCGCTGTTGCTAAGCCATAGCTCATGTCCATCGAACGCATCGAGCAGGCTCAAGGCCCGAGCGAACGGCATCACCATGGTGCCGCCTATTGTTCGGAATTGATATGCACTCATCGCAGAGCAGACTTTCGTCGCCACATAGTTCACCTCTTTATGTGGATTGAACACTTGAACAACATGAGCGTCAATTATCGAATCGGGTCGATTCCGTACTTTGGAATTAGAGGGTTTGCGACAGGTAACGGACTTCATGCCGCCGCCAGCCGGCCCGACATGGGCAAATCTCGCCAAATTGCCGAAAGATCCACGAAATGCGTCGAAATCGGATTGTTTTTACAGAACCCGGCCACCAACAGTCCGAAACAGCGCGGATACCGAAGCACCGTTCCAGTTTTACCGGGCGGAACGACAGTCATACAGCTTGCCGAGCGCGGCATACTGACTGCAGAATTCGCAACAAGACATCAATAGAAGTATGGGAGACCACGCATGCAGGAGGTGCTTTACAGCGTCGAAGGCGGTATTGCGATTATCACCATCAATAGGCCTGCACAGCTTAACGCCGTGAATAACGCGGTACGCGAAGGGCTACGCGACGCATGGCAACGATTCGAGGCCGACTCCAGCGCCCGCGTAGCTATCTTGACGGGCGCGGGTGAAAAGTCGTTCTGCGTGGGAAAGGACCTTAAAGAGGTCGATGGGTTCGGCGAGGCAGCTCGCTCACGCGATTTCATCCCTATTCTTGGCGACAACGTCCATGTCTCGAAGCCTGTTATCGCCGCAGTCAACGGCTACGCGCTTGCCGCGGGCTTTGTGTTTGCGCAAATGTGCGACATCTGCCTGGCCAGCAAACACGCGACTTTCGCGGTAACGGAAGTCAAAATGGGCCGAGGCGTGGCTTGGGCTGTACCCCTAATCAATATGATTCCGCAAAAGGTATTGCTCGAACTGTTATTGACGAGCACGACGATTTCCGCACAACGCGCTTACGAAATTGGGCTGGTCAATCATGTCGTCGAGCCCGAACAGCTTATGTCCAAGGCGTTGGAGATCGCCCGCGCAATCGTCGACAGCGCTCCACTTTCTGTGGCTGCGGCGCGCCAAGTAGTTCAGGCAGCAACGGAAATGGGCAGGACACATGCCCTTGAAAAAGCCTACGAGATTTTCAAACCGGTATACGAAAGTGAGGACGCACAAGAAGGTCCGCGCGCCTTCCGGGAGAAGCGTGCGCCTCGATGGTTGGGCCGGTGATTCCAGCCATGCCTACAACACCTTCCTATTTTTCCTCGGAACAGTTCATATGAAATCATTCAGACACATTGTGCCTCCCTTGCGTCTCTTTTCCGGCGCGGACAGCCTGGACAGGTTAGAGGCCGAACTGGATCGACTAAAGAGTCGCCG
>JAEWEH010000377.1 GCA_023389535.1 Pseudomonadota bacterium | reverse complement strand
CCCCTGGATGTAATGGTGGTGCGCAAGCTGGGCGCACCCAGCCACAAGGAATACGCCATAGGCGCGATAGCAAGCGGCGGCGTCACCATACTGGACAAGCAGGCCATTGACGCTTTGCAAATCAAGCCTTCGACTCTGGAAACAATCGCCGCCGAAGAACATGAAGAACTGGAACGCCGTGAGCGGCGCTATCGCCAGGGCCGCGCCATGCCGCCCATGCAAGGCCGCAGCGTCATTCTGGTGGACGATGGCCTGGCAACCGGGGCGACGATGACCGCAGCGGTGGCAGCGGTCAGGAAAGCCTCGCCGGCCACCATCGCAGCGGCCGTTCCGGTCGGTTCGGAAGAGGCCTGCGACCGCATACGCGCCCATGTCGACGAGCTGGTATGCCTGTCTGTCCCGCCTATATTCCGGGCGGTAGGCCTGTGGTACAACCATTTTGACCAGACCTCCGACGAAGAAGTCCTGCGATTGCTTGCCCAACGCCGCAAAGCCTTGGCCCCATAAGCGCCAGCCTACGTAAACGATGCTACACTCGGGCGGTCCTGTATGGACGACGACGCGGGCTACGAGGTTCGTGCCGCCCGCGCCTTCAATCAAAACAAAAAGGGGGCTCCCATGCACTACATCATCCAGATCCTGGCCGCCATGCTGGTCGGCACAGCTCTCGGCGCACTGCTTGTGCCGCGCGACAAGGTACTTTTCATAGGTTCCCTGATCGCCATCGCTCTAGGCATCGCCAGCCTGGTTACTGCGACCTGGCCGCCGCTGGCAATCGGCACCGCGATCTTCCTGGCAGCGCAAGCCACCCAGCGCGATCCGCAACCCGCGCGCGCCTGAAAGCCTGCTGGCAACCAATCGGGATCACAGCGCCCCATCAAAGTAGGGGCGCGATACTCGATCTTACTTCTGTTCCATTGAACATGCCCCGCAGCCTACTGGTTGGCCGGGACAGGCTCGAGCAGCAGCCGTAGCGGCGGCACACTCAAGAATTCACAATCGGCTTCCGATCCGTCTTCGTGCACCACCATCAGGAAGTTGCGCCCTCCTTGCAACACGCTGATGCCCGCATGCCAGACGCCCGGCAGATAGCTTACGCCGACATCGCCCGGAACCGAAAACGCCTTGAGTCTGTCAAGCTCGGGCAAACCGCCGTCCCCGCTTTCGCACACCACCACGAGGTAGCGCCCGACGTCTTGCGGAAAGAAGCTCTGGCTGGAAAAAACGTGCCGCTCCAGCATATCCAGTTCAAATTCGCTGGCCTGGCTGCGGTCGTCGCCCTCGACCTGTGCAAGATTGATCGGGGCGCCGGGACGCAGATTCTGTATCACGCCAAAATTGTTTCGACGGCCGTTACTGCCAGTGGGACGGAACACATGACCGAAGGGTATGAACGCCTCTTCAGTAATGGGCTGAATTCGCACTGCATTCGGGCTGAACTGCGTCATGGCTACCCCCGTAGAAAAAGAAAAGCCCTGTCTCTCTACGTAGACAGGGCTTCCCCGGACATCAAGGTATCAGTCTGGGACTGATTACATGTTGTCGATCATGACTTGGCCGAAGCCCGAGCAGGACACTTGCGTGGCCCCTTCCAGCAGGCGGGCGAAGTCGTAGGTAACCTTCTTGGACAGAATGGATTTTTCCATGCTGGAGATGATCAGGTCGGCAGCTTCCGTCCAGCCCATGTGGCGCAGCATCATTTCGGCGGACAGGATTTCCGAACCCGGGTTCACATAGTCCTTGCCAGCGTACTTCGGGGCCGTGCCGTGCGTGGCTTCGAACATGGCGACCGAATCCGACATGTTGGCGCCCGGAGCAATGCCGATGCCGCCCACTTGTGCAGCCAAGGCGTCGGAAACATAGTCGCCGTTCAGGTTCAGCGTGGCGATGACTTCGTATTCCGCGGGCCGCAGCAAGATTTGCTGCAAGAAGGCGTCGGCGATGGAATCCTTGACGGTGATTTCGCGCCCGGTCTTGGGGTTCTTGAATTTGCACCATGGGCCGCCGTCGATCAACTGGGCGCCGAATTCCTTCTGGGCCAGTTCGTAGCCCCAATCACGGAAGCCACCTTCCGTGAACTTCATGATGTTGCCCTTGTGCACCAGCGTGACGGAGGACTTGTCGTTGTCGATCGCATACTGGAAGGCCTTGCGCACCAGGCGCTGCGTGCCTTCGCGCGAAACTGGCTTGACGCCAATGCCGGAGGTCTCGGGGAAACGGATTTTCTTGACGCCCAGTTCGTTCTGCAGGAAGTCGATAAGCTTCTTGGCATTGGCGCTTTCGGCTTCGAATTCGATACCGGCGTAGATGTCTTCCGAATTCTCGCGGAAGATAACCATATTCGTCTTTTCGGGTTCTTTGACGGGGGAAGGCACACCCTTGAAGTATTGGATCGGACGCAGGCAGACGTACAAGTCCAGTTGCTGGCGCAGCGCGACGTTCAGGGAACGGATGCCGCCGCCCACGGGCGTCGTCAGCGGGCCTTTGATGGACACCACGTATTCTTTGACCGCGTCCAGGGTTTCTTCGGGCAGCCAGACGTCGGGACCATAGACCTTGGTGGACTTTTCACCCGCAAACACTTCCATCCAGTGAATCTTGCGCTTGCCGCCATAAGCCTTCTGGACTGCGGCATCTACGACTTTGAGCATGACGGGCGTGATATCGGCGCCCGTGCCATCGCCTTCGATGTAAGGAATAATGGGCTCGTCAGGTACGTTGAGCGAAAAATCCGCATTGACGGTGATTTTTTGGCCGGCCGCAGGGACCTTGATATGCTGGTAAGACATGAATGCTCCAGTTGTGCTCTGCCCAAGAGCAGAAATCGGTAGAACGAAAAAAAGCGCCCAGGACAAATCGCCAGGTCTTATATAAGAGTAGTTTATCCTAAAATCTGCAATGCCGATATTGCCCCACGCGTGCGTCCCGCCAAATAAATAGGCGCGACGCAGGTAAAATGTTAAAGCAAGCACCAAAGCCTTTATAACGAGTCATTTTATGTTCAACCCATCACGGGAACAGGTACGGCAGTTTTTCACCGAAGCCTGGGAAAAACGCAGGTCAGGCGGCGTGCTGACTCCACTTGAAACCATGGCGGTCGACTTGATCGAACTACACCCGGAATACCATGCCGACCTGCAGGCACCAGACAGCGCAACCGCGGATTTTTCAGTCGAACAAGGCAGGACCAATCCTTTCTTGCATCTGTCCATGCATCTGGCC
>JAEWEH010000369.1 GCA_023389535.1 Pseudomonadota bacterium | reverse complement strand
GGTTCAGCGCGTTGATCAGGCCGTCTACCCCATTTTGCGAAATTTCCTGGGCGAACTGGTTGCGGTAATTCTGGATCAGCCAGATGCCTTCCACGTTCAGATCGTAGATTTTCCAGCCCTGCGGCGTTTTTTCCAGGCGATAGTCGATGCCGACATCGGGACCGTTCCCTTGGGACAGCGTAGAGCGCACGACCACGTCGTCGGCCTTGGCGTCGCCCCTGAAGGGCAGCATGGTGAAGGCCGACTGCTGGTCGACCCGCGTGAACGCGCCGCTGTAGGTGCGGATCAGCGTGCCCTTGAAGGCGTCGACCAGGCGCTGCTGCTGGTCGGGCGTGGCCTGGCGCCAATAGCGTCCTGCGGCCAGGCGCGTGGTTTTCTGGAAATTGACGTAGGGCAGCACGTATTCGTTGACAATCTTATTGACGCTGGCAAGGTTGCCTGATTTGACGGAATTGTCTTTCTTGATGGCGTTCAGGGCGTTATCGGCGACGGTTTGTACGAATTCGTTCGGCGCCGCATTAGGGTTGACCTGGTCTTGCGCCACGGCAGGGCCGGCCGCCAGGCCCGCGACGCCCAGCAAGCCAATGCCGGCCAGCTTGGTCAGCGAACTGGAAAAGAAAGCCAATGAAAAAAACTTGTGCATGAATACTCCTGTTTACTGCGCGCTTGGCGCTACGCCAGGCGCCGTGGGCGTGGAGCCCGTGTTGGCGGGTGCGCCGCCTGATTCCGCGTCCGCATCCGAATAGTCGGGAAGATCGTCGTCGGAATAATCGGGCAGGCTGGTGCCTTCGCGGCGGCTGTCCACCTGCGACTTGCGGCGCTGGATATAAGCGTCGCGGATAAAGCTGTAACGGTCAAGGGCGACTTCGTTAACAAGTCTGTCCGCATCCAGCAGGTTGGCGCGCGTGTCCACAATATACAGGCCGATCAGCGAATTGCGCAGCGGGACGTTGTCGATTTCGAAGACCGGTGTGATGGGCGAGACCCCCGCCGCGAATGTGCCAAGCGTCGCTGTGCCGTCACGCACCGAACTGGAACCCAGGAAGGGCAGTACCACGTAAGGGCCGGAATCGAAGCCCCAGACGCCCAGGGTGATGCCGAAATCGTTCGGTATGCGCTTCGCGCCGTTCATGGACGCGACGTCGATGCAGCCGCCCAAGCCCATGGTGGAATTGAACATGACGCGGCCCAGCGTATTGAAGAAATCGTGCCCACGCCCTTGCAGGAAACTGTTGATGGCCGACCAGACATCGCCCACATTGCTGAAAATATTATGGATACAGGTCTGCGCCACGTCGGGCATCAGTTGATCGTAGCCGGTGGCGATAGGTTTCAGGAAGGCCTGGTCCACCGTGTCATTGAACTTGAACATGCTACGGTTGTAGCTTTCCCAAGGATCCTGCGGATTCGGGTTGGACACCGTGGCGCAGCCGGCCGCCAGGGCCGTGGCGCCCAGCAGGCTGCCAAGGCGCAGCATGCGTTGCGGGTAACGATAAGGCTTGGTATGCGAGGGTTTCATGTTCTTTGTTGTTTATCAACGGGCTCGTGGCGACAAGTCGGTGATTGTAAACTGCCGGACGGGATTCAGGGTTGCGCCGCGTGCCCGCCCTCAGCAGCCGGTTCCGACGCCGCGCTGCCTTCCTTGCTGGCCGAGCTGTACAGGAACTTGCTGATCAGCTCTTCCAGGACCACAGCGCTTTGCGTGAATTGGATCTCGCTGCCTTGCGCCAGCATCTTGTCGTCGCCGCCCGGGGTAATGCCTATGTATTGTTCGCCCAGCAGGCCCGACGTCAGGATGGACGCGGATGAGTCGCTGGGAAACTCGAATTGCTTTTCCAGGTCCAGCGTGGCAACCGCCTGGTAACGCTGGTTGTCGAAATCAATGCCGGAGACGCGGCCTACGACCACGCCGCTGCTTTTGACGGGCGCCCGTACTTTCAGCCCGCCCAGGTTGTCGAAATGCGCCTTCACCTGGTAGGTGGGGGCGAAAGAGAACGAGCTCATGTTGCCCGCCCGCAGCGCCAGGAATATCAGGGCGATCGCGCCCAGCAGGACAAACAGGCCTACCCAGAAATCGGTTTTTTCACGCGTCATGATTGATCCGTCTTTATCGTTAATTGCTGAACATCAGCGCTGTCAGGACGAAGTCCAGCCCCAGCACCAGCAAAGAGCCGCTGACCACAGTGCGTGTGGTGGCGCGCGACACCCCTTCGGGCGTGGCCTTGGCCGTCCAGCCCGCATGCAGCGCCACCAGCGTCACGGCGATGCCGAACACCACGCTTTTGACCACGCCGTTCAGGATGTCCTTGAAGATATCCACCCCGTTCTGCATTTGCGACCAGAACGAGCCGGGGTCGATGCCGATGAGCAGCACGCCGACGATCCAGCCGCCTATGATGCCCACCATGGAAAATACCGCTGCCAGCACCGGCATGGCGATGACACCGCCCCAGAAGCGCGGTACCAGCACGCGCCGTATCGGGTCCACCGCCATGACCTCCATGGCGGCGATCTGCTCGCCCGCTTTCATCAGGCCGATTTCAGCGGTCAGCGAGGTGCCGGCGCGGCCGGCGAACAGCAATGCGGTCACCACGGGACCCAATTCGCGCGTCAGCGACAGGGCAACCAGCAGGCCCAGCGCTTCTTCGGATCCGTATCGGTTCAAGGTGTAATAGCCTTGCAGCCCCAGGACAAAGCCCACAAAAAGGCCGGATACCGCGATGATGAGCAGGGAATAATTGCCGATGAAATGGACTTGCTGGGACACCAGGCCCGGCCGGCGCACCGCAATGCCGCTGCGCGCCAATATGCTGCCGGCCAGGCGCATGAAGGCGCCCAGGCCGCTGATGCCCAGTCGCACCCGCTTGCCTAGCGCGGTGATGGAAAGTACAGGAGATCTCATGAGCGCCCTGTGTGTTGGTCCAGCCATTTGGTGAAGGCCGGCGTAACGGGGTAGTTGAACGCGATCGGGCCATCCGGCTGGCCATCGAGGAACTGGCGCACGTACGCGTCCTGCGAAGCCGAGAGCGACTGCGGCGTGCCGCCCGCGATCAGCCGGCCCTGGCCCACCATGTAGACATGGTCGGCGATCGCAAAGGATTCCGCCACGTCGTGGGTGATCAGGATGGATGCGCAATGCAGCCTGTCGGTCAGGTTGCGTATCAGTTGGGCGGTGATGCCCAGCGAGATCGGGTCCAGGCCGGCGAAAGGCTCGTCGTACAGTACGAGTTCCGGCTCCAGCACTACCGCGCGCGCCAAGGCCACGCGCCGCGCCATGCCGCCCGAGATTTCCGATATGTTCAGGTGGGCCGCCGCGCGCAGCCCTACGGCGTCCAGCTTGTCCAGCACGCGTTCCGTGATCTGGCTTTCCGAAACGCGGGTGTGTTCGCGCAACGGAAAAGCCACGTTTTCAAAGACATTCAGGTCGGTGAACAGCGCGCCCTGCTGGAACAGCACGCCCATGCGCTGGCGCAGTTCGCGCAGGCCTTCGCCGGAAACCTGCGCGATATCGCTGCCGAAGACTTCGATCCGGCCTTTCTGAGCGGTGATCTGCCCTGTCGCGGCCCGCAATAGCGTCGTCTTGCCAGAGCCGGAGCCGCCCATCATGGCCACGACCTGGCCGGGACGGACCTCGATGTCGATGTCGCGCAGAACGGTGAAGTCGCCGTATCCCAGGGCGACATCCGTGAACTTGACGATAGGATGCGTGGCGTTTTGCGAATTCATGAGCCGGATAGCTGTAGATAAGCACGCATTGTATCCTTTTGCGCCGCCGGCTTTGTGTTGCCATGTTTCTGGCGAGCGCTTTGAACACGACTCAGGGCGCACCCTTCGCCCCAAGTGAAAACGCTATGTGTAAGCTCAAACGCCTGTTGGGGGGACATTACCCCTCAAGCAAATTGGCCGGACAGGAATCATTCTTGTCGAACAGGATTGCTGGGGTATTTCCCCCGGCAAGACTCATTATCTGCCTGAAAAGACGGGTGGGCGTTTTTCAGCGACGCTGCTTAAGCCTTCCTGATAGTCTTCGCTGGAGAAGACCCGGTCGGTTTCGCGCCAGGCATGGCCGGCAATCTCTACCGGGCTTTGTGGAACGGTGGCGGCCGCAAAGCGCTTGAGCATGGACATGACCACCGGCGCATTGGCCGCCAGCCGGCGCGCCATGCTCATGGCTTCGTCCAGGTGTTGGCCATTGGGGACGACGCGGTTCACCATGCCGATGTCATAAGCACGGCGTGCATCGATCACCTCGCCCAGCAGCATCAGTTCCATGGCAACCTTCAGGGGAATCCGCGATGCGAGCGACGCAATCATTCCGCCCGCGAAGCCGAGTTTCGCTTCAGGGTAGGTGAATTTGGCGTCTTCCGTCGCCACGCACAGGTCGCACATCTGGGCAAGCACCAGTGCGCCGCCTATGCACCAGCCCGAAACGGCCGAAATAATGGGTTTGTCCAGATGCACGCCGACGCCTGGCGTAAAGCTGCGATAGTCCGGCGGTGCGCTGGATTTCATGTCTTTGCCGGCCGAGAATGCCTTGTCGCCCACGCCTGTCAGAATGGCGACCCGGTCTTCGTCGCTGTCTCGCAGCCGTATCCAGGCCTGACGCAGTCCAGCCTCGACCTCCGGCCCGATCGCGTTGAGCCGATCCGGACAATTGATCGACACGACGGCAATCCCATCCCGAGATTCATAGGTTACGACCTCGCTCATAACATCTCTCCTAGTTTTTTCAAAAGCTGCTGCTTGAGTACTTTGCCGTTGGGGGCGACCGGAAGGTCGTCCATGAAAATGATTCGGCTGGGACGCTTGTACGGCGACAGCCTGTCTGCCAGAAAGCGCCGCAGCTCGTCTTCGCATATGCTTGCATGCGCCTTGGGCTCGATGATGGCGACGATTTCTTCGTTTCCATCCTTGCTGTGTCCCAGTACCGCGGAGTACTGCACAAGCGTGTGCGCATTCAGTGCCGTCTCGACTTCCAGCGGCGACACGTTGAAGCCGGACCGTATGATCAGTTCTTTACTGCGGCCATTGATGTGTACCCGGCCGTCCGGCGCCTGCCAGGCAAGGTCTTGAGAGTTGAACCAGCCGTCGGGGGTGAGCACTTCGCGCGTGCGCTGTGGCATCTTGTAATAGCCTTTCATGACGCAGGGCCCGCGCATCCATAACTCGCCGACTTCTCCGGGCGCGACGGCGGCGCCAGCCTTGTCGCAGATGCGAATCTCCATGCCCGGGTTCGGCGGGCCCACGGAGCAATCGGGGTTATCCTGATCCAGGCGGGTCCAGCAGGCGCCCGACGCTTCGGTCAGGCCATAGCCGTTGTGCAAGGTCATCCCGAACACGGACTCCACCTTCTCTTTGATGCCGGCATCCAGCGGTGCTCCGCCCGCCGCGATGACCCGCAGGCTGGGCCCCGGCCGCCGGCCAGGTGCGCAAGCCTGGGCGAGGCGGGCGAACATGGCCGGCGCGCCTTGCAGAATCGTGATGCCGTCATCCTGCAGCGCCTGCATGCATTGCTCGACGTCAAAGCGCGCCACCATCCTGATATGCGCTCCGGACGAGAGCGTGCCCAAGAGCCCCGAGGCCAGGCCCATGACATGTGTGATGGGCAGAATGCCGTACACACGATCCTCGGGCGTCAGACGCCGTTGCTGGCGCATTTGATTGCCGATGTGCAGGAGATTGGCGTGGGTGATCATCACGCCTTTGGGTGTGCCGGTGGTGCCTGTCGTGTAGATCAGTACAGCGACTTGTTGCTTGCCGCTCTGGTGCACGGGTTCGGGCTCGCTTGCCGGGTCTGCCGGGCTTGCGGCGACCAGTCCGAACGGTGTCTCGATGTGCACAGCTCCGTGACGCTGTGCATGCTCGCGCGCGGCCTGCGAGTTGTCCAGCACGTGGACGATGGCGCGCGGTTGCGCATGCTTGCATACGGTGTCGACTTCCATGGCGGCGCGCCGCGCGTTTTCCAGCACAGCCCATGCGTCCAGGCGCCCGGCCGCGAGGATCAGCGCGGCCAGGGTTGCACTGTTTTCTGCGATCAGTACGACGCGATCGCCGGCCTGTACCCCCACGGACTGAAGATACTGCGCCGCATGATGGATGTGTCGGTCCAGCTCGGCGTATGTCCAGTGATGGCGATCATCCGAGACGGCGGGCCGGTCCGGACTGTGCGCCACCCATTGAGCAATGCAGTCGGCGATGCGTTGCATGGCTTCCTTCCTATTGCCGCTGAATATTCATCTTGGACGTAATGCCTGCCCATCGGTCATATTCGTTTTGAATATAGGACGCAAATTTTTTCGGATCGCTTTGTGTTGGCGTGGCGCCGAGCGAAGCCAGCACATTGAGCACCTGTGGGTCCTTTAAAGTCTTGTTCAGTTCGGCGCTGATGCGGTTCACGATCTTGTCCGGCGTCTTGGGCGGGGCCCAGACGCCATACCAGGCCGTCACGTCGTATCCAGGCAGCTGTTCCGCGATCGCCGGAAGATCAGGCGAATATTCGGACCGCTTGGTGGTCGTCACGCCCAGCCCGCGAACCTGACCGCCTTCGATATAGGGTCTGGCCTCGTTGGCGAAGAACATGGTTGTCTGCCCACCCATGGTGGATTGAATGGCGGGTGCCCCGCCTTTGAATGGAGCGGTGATGATGTCCACACCGGCCAGCGCCTTGAACAGTTCGCATGACAAATGCGGGGACGAGCCCACCCCCGAGACGGCGCAGCTGAGTTCGCCCGGTTTTTCCTTGGCGAGGGCGATGAGCTCTTTGATGGAGTTGGCCGGCACGTTTTTATTGACGCCCAGGAAATTAGGCACCGAAACCACTTGCCCTACGGGCTTGAGATCGGCCAGGATGTCGTAGAGAGGCTTCTTGTAGAAGAAGGCGTTCAGCACGTTCGAAATACTGCCCAACACCAGGGTATAGCCATCCGGCGTGGCCCGCGCCACGAATTCCGAGCCTATCATGCTGCCGGCGCCGGGCCTGTTCTCGACAACAATGGTTTGCCCCAGGTTCTTGGACAGACTGTTGGAAATCGCCCGTCCCAGGGTATCGGTAGCGCCTCCAGGCGCGTAAGGGATGATCATCTTGATGGGCTGATCATCGGGCCAAGCCGCAAGGGCCGGGGTTGAAGCTAGCATCACGGACACTGCCAAGGCTGTGACGGGGCCTATCCATCGAAAGTTGTTGCGCGTCATGCTTGTCTCCTCATGGATGCACCGGTAGGTAGCGGTGCTAGTTGATCGCTTTCTTCTCTATTGGATGGCGGGGGGCGGCGGGCGCCCCTGCTTGCTACTTGTTCTCGTCGAACTGTCCGAAGGCCTCCATGGCGCGCGTCGAGTACACATACGCAGCGCCGGCATTCAGTGCGATCGCTGTTCCCAGCGCTTCGGCGACTTCTTTTTCTGTGGCGCCGGCTTGGCGTGCAGCGGCGGAGTGCGAAGAAATGCAGCCGTCGCAGCGTGTGGTGACGGCCACGGCCAGCGCAATCAATTCACGGGTCTTGGCATCCAGCGCCTGGCCTTCGCCCAAGGCGGCATTCAGGCCCCTGTAGGCCTGAACAACGGCAGGGTTGTGGTCGGCAAGGGCCTTGCCTCCCTTGCGCAGATTGCCAAGGTGTTCCGTCCAGTTATTCATCATCGTGGTATCTCCTTTTTTGTTGAGGGGTACAACTAAAGTGAACTTTTGCTGTCGTCGCTTGCCGGCCTGGGCAGCGCCAGGCCGCCGCCGGCGCGCGGCGGGTACCTGCGTAGGGCGTCTTCGTCGGGTTCGGTGCCCCAGCCCGGCCGGTCGGGTACAACAAGGTGGCCATCCTTGTATTCCGGCACGTGGGTAAAGAGCTCTTCATCCCATGCCAGCCTATCGATGTCGGTCTCCATGATCCGGAAATTTGGCACTGAGCAGGCGAAATGCGCGTTCATCATGGTGCACAAGTGGCCGTAGAAGTTATGTGGAGCGACGTTAACTTCGTGGATGTCCGCAAGGGCGGCGATTTTCTTCGCCTGCCAGGCGCCATTCCACACCACATCGATGATGGCGACGTCGACCGCGTTCTTCTGAAAGTACGGTAGGAACTCGCGCGCCCCGAACAGAGTCTCGCAAGAGCTGATGGGGTGCGGGCTATGGCTGCGGATATAGGCCAGGGCGTCGGGGCTGTAGCTGTCGATTTCGACCCAGAATACGTCCAGATCGCTTATGCCGCGCAGCAACTTCAGGAAGCCTTCCGTCTTGGCGTGGAAATTCACGTCCAGCAGGATGTCCATGTCGGGCCCGGCGCCTTCGCGCAGGGCCTCGAGGTTGTCACGCAGATTGCGCACATGCCGGCGCTCGATATTCAGATCGGGCTGGAAGGGCGCGGCGAAGCCCGGCCGCCAGGCATACGCCGGCCCATCATCGAATATGAAAAGATTGGTTTTGAGTCCCGTAAACCCGCGCCGGCTGGCTTCTTTGCCCATTTCGGCCACCCCGGCCAGATCGGTAATGGCAGGCCCGAAATACTTGGGATGATTGATGCGCCAGGCCGGGCAATGCGACCAGTAGACGCGCAGGGTGTCGCGCACTTTCCCGCCCAGCAATTCATAGCACGGTACATCCAGCTTTTTCGCGTGGACATCGAGCAAGGCGTTCTCCAGCGCGGCAATTCCTTCTGCCGCGATCCCGCCCGCAGCCGGCCTGGTGCGGGCGTAGGCCTGCGCATGGAACATTTCCACACCAGGCAGCGGCTGGCTGATGAGCAAAGCCGCAAGAGTCTGGATCACGCGGGTGACGCCGGGCGAACCGAAGCCCTCGTCATATTCCGCCCAGCCGATGATGCCTGTGTCTGTGGTGATCTTGACGAAATAATAGTTACGCCAGCCGGCGTCGCAGCTTAATGTCTCCACATCCGTTATGACCATCTGAGCTCCTCTTGTTATTTGATTTGTTGCGGCTCGAGCCGGCGCCTTTTTTCGGCGCCTACGTTGCAAACCCTTGCCGGCCTGGCGTCATCTTTGATTTCTGAAACGATCATATATCAAGCTTAAGCTCATAACAAGATTTAATAACGTTATCCCAATATTTAGGAAGCTATACGGCGGATGTACTACTCACCGGCCGATAAACAGCCTAGAGTCCCGGGGCGGGGGGAAAGCAGGACCGTCCTAAGATGTAGAATGCAGGACGATGCATCCTAAATAATGGTAAAGATTTGGATAAGACTCTGTTGAAAGGTTTGGCAGTGCTCGAGGCGATCATCCGCCTTGACGGGCAGGTCCTGACGCTTGAGGAAATTGCCGGCGAAGTCGGCTTGACGCGTAGCAACACCCACCGTACTT
>JAEWEH010000331.1 GCA_023389535.1 Pseudomonadota bacterium | reverse complement strand
CAGCTGGGCCCGCGCATCGTGCCCATCGTCGCCGACGAAGCCCGCACGTTCGGGATGGCCAATCTGTTCAAACAAGTGGGCATTTATTCCAGCGTGGGCCAGCGCTATGAACCCGAAGACATCGGGTCGATGCTCAGCTACCGCGAAGCCACGGATGGGCAGATCCTTGAAGAAGGCATCAGCGAAGCCGGCGCGATTTCAAGCTGGGTGGCCGCCGCCACCAGCTACAGTGTGCATGGCACCCCCATGCTGCCTTTCTATATCTATTACTCCATGTTCGGCTTCCAGCGCGTCGGCGACCTGATCTGGGCGGCTGCCGACCAGCGCCCACGCGGCTTCCTGATCGGCGCCACTTCCGGCCGGACCACGCTGGCGGGCGAAGGCCTGCAGCACCAGGATGGCGCCAGTCACCTGTGGGCCGCCACCGTGCCCAACTGCAAGGCCTACGACCCGGCCTTCGCCGGCGAGCTGGCCGTCATCGTGGACCACGGCATGCGCGAAATGATGGTGGAGCAGCGCGACGTGTTCTACTACATCACCGTCATGAACGAAAACTACGCCCAGCCGTCCCTGCCCGACGGCGTCGAGGCCGATATCCTGCGCGGCGGCTATCTGCATGCCCGCTTTGAAGGCATGGACGAGGCAGGAGCTGCGGTTCCCCCAGCAATGGTCGGGACAGCGGGTGCGGCAGGGGCGGCAGTGGACATTGAGCCCGACGGGGCTGGCGGGATAGGCGAGGCTGATAGGGTCAGCAGTGGATCCAGAGGCGCAACCTTTGTCGAGCCGGCCGGCGACAACGCAGCCGCTGGGCGGCGGGCGACATTGCTGGGTTCCGGCGCCATCCTGACCGAAGTCCTGAAGGCGGCCCGCCAGCTTTCCGGCATGGGCATTGCGGTGGACGTCTTCAGCATCACCAGCTGGAGCGAGCTGGCCCGCGACGGCCAGCACTGCCTGGATGATGGCTGGCAGCCTGGCGCCGCGCAAACGCAATCACAAGCACAGTCACAGTCACAAGCAGGGCCGGACCCGGACTACCCGCACATTGCCCGCCTGCTGCAAGGCAGCCAAGGCCCGATCGTGGCCGCCACCGACTACGTGCGCCTGGTGCCTGAATCCGTGCGCGCTTACTTGCCACCAAACCGGCGCTACGCCACCCTCGGCACCGACGGCTTCGGCCGCAGCGACACACGTGCGGCCTTGCGGCGCTACTTCAAGGTGGACGCGCAAGCTATCGTGGAAACCACACTACGCAATCTGTCCAGCGCTTTTTAAGGGGATCCAGGGGCACAAGCACGCCTGGAACTGATATGCTTGTGCCACCTGTACCTACCCGCGCACGTAATGAACCCCGTCAGAATGCAGTTGCTGTTGATCAGCACCATGGCCGTTTGGGGCCTGAACATTTCTGCCATCAAAGTGCTGACGGAGTACATGGACCCACTGTTGATTTCCGCCTATCGCATGGTGCTGGCCACCGTCATCATCAACATGACGCTGGTCTGGTCCAGGCGCCCCATCTACCTGGGGCGCATTTCCCGCCAGCATTGGCTGCGATTCATCTTGTGCGCCATACTTATGGTGTATGCCAACCAGCTCTTCTTCATTGGCGGCATGCAGGGCGCCAGCGCCACCAACGGCTCGCTGATCATGGCCCTAAGCCCCCTGGTCGCCACAGGCCTGGCGGCCGTCGTATTCCGTGAACCCTTGTCGCGGCTGCGCCTGGCCGGCATCGCACTGGGCTTCGGCGGTGTTTTCCTGGTGGTGCTCAGCGGCGCCAATGCAGCGCTGACCGCCGCCGGCTGGGGCGAAGCCAAAGTGTTCACAGGCATGTTCATCTTCACCGCCGGCGGCCTGCTGATCCAAAGCCTGGCCAAACAGTTCAGCGCGCTGGTCATCAGCACCATGATCTACACCATGGGTACCTTGATGCTGTGCGCGCACATCTACTTCAGCAGCGTCGTGGTCACCTGGCAAACGGTATTTCCCGCCTTTTGGCCTGTGGTGCTGATGATCTTTTCCGGCGTATTCGCCACCGCCATTGGCAACATGATCTGGAATCGCGCCATTGCAGAACTGGGCGCCTCGCGCACCACCCTGTATCAGTACTGGATCCCGGTCTTCGGCGTAGGCTTTGCCTTGATCCTGCTGGGCGAAGCCTTCACCATCTGGCACGGCGTGGGATTGGTGTGCATATTGCTGGGCACATATTTGGGAACGCGGCGGCCTGAATCCGTCGAAGCACCCAGCAAGCAGCCCGCTTAGCACTAGACCCGCATACATGGCCACCAAGGAGCAGCATGGCACATAGATTGATAACGTCTCTTCGGGCGCAAATGAGGCTGCCTGTCATCTCCGCACCGATGTTCATCGTGTCCAACCCGCGGATGACCATTGCCCAGTGCGCCAGCGGTATCATCGGCTCGATACCTGCATTGAACGCGCGGCCGCAAAGCAAATTGGACGAATGGCTGACACAGATCGACACCGCCTTGGCCGATCTGAAGAAGCATCAACCGGCCCGAATCGTCGCGCCCTACGCGGTAAACCAGATCGTGCATCAGTCCAATGACCGGCTGATGGACGACATGGCCGTGTGTGCGGCCCACAAGGTACCCATCATTATCACGAGCCTGCGCGCGCCCGATCGCATCGTCGAGCAAGTCCATGGCTGGGGCGGCGTTGTCTTTCACGACGTCACCACACTACGCCACGCGCGCAAGGCTTTGGATGCGGGCGTTGACGGCTTGATTTTGGTCTGCGCCGGCGCCGGCGGGCATGCCGGCACGCTTAGCCCATTTGCTTTGCTAGCCGAGGTCAGGCGGATCTTCGATGGCCCCGTGGCATTGTCGGGATCCATCACACGCGGCCAGGATATTCTGGCGGCACAGGCCATGGGTGCTGATTTCGCATACATGGGAACCCGGTTTATCGCCAGCGAGGAAGCCAATGCCGCGGCCGCCTACAAGCAGATGCTGATCGATGCGCAGGCCAGCGACATCGTATACACGCCTTTTTTCTCAGGTATTCCCGGCAACTACCTTATGCCGAGTATCGCGGCGGCGGGGCTGGACCCTTCCAATTTGCAAGTGGCGTCCGGCAGCAAGCCAAGCTTTGGTAAGGACCGCAAGCCATGGCGCGACATATGGAGCGCCGGCCAAGGGGTGGGCGGGATCGCCGACATAGCCCCCGTGGAGCAGATCGTCGACAGTCTGGAGCGGGAATACCATGCCGCCTGGCACGCACTTGGCACTCAAGTTATGCGATCTGAAGAATAGCGGCATAAGCTCCTCGTCCAACCTGGCGTGGACGTACGAACGGTCTTGGCATCACGCTTACAATCCCCTAATATACGCGTTCACATCCAAACACCATGAAAATCCTAGTCACCGGCGGGGCCGGCTTCATCGGCTCGGCGCTCGTGCGCCATCTGGTCCTTCAAGCAGGCGTCGAAGTCGTCAACGTCGACAAGCTGACCTACGCTGGCAACCTGGAATCCCTGGCGTCCGTGGCGGCCAACAGCCGTTATGTCTTCGAACGCGTGGACATCTGCGATCGCGCCGAGCTGGACCGCGTGTTTCGCCAGCATCGGCCGCAGGCGGTCATGCATCTGGCGGCCGAATCGCATGTGGAC
>JAEWEH010000302.1 GCA_023389535.1 Pseudomonadota bacterium | reverse complement strand
GAATTGAGCCGGTCTTCGCCATACAGGGCGCGGGGCAGCGGAATGCGCGGGTGAGGCAGTCCCGCGGCGCCCTCGTCCCCTGTCATTCTCGCGATCGACACCGCCGGGTCTTCGACCAGCGACGCCACGGGAATGTCGGGGTCAGCGATGCGGTTGACGAAAGACGTATTGGCGCCGTTCTCCAGCAGGCGGCGAACCAGATAGGCAAGCAGCGTCTCATGTGTTCCGACGGGCGCATATATGCGGCAGGGCCGGTCCAGGCCACCGGCGGCCCGCTTGCCAACGACTTGTTCATACAGCGGTTCGCCCATTCCGTGCAGGCACTGGAATTCATACTGGCCCGGATAATAATTTTGTCCCGCCAAGTAATACACCGCCGCCAGAGTGTGGGCGTTGTGGGTGGCAAACTGCGGATAGATGGCGTCGGGCACGAGCAACAGCTTGCGCGCGCAGGCCAGATACGACAGGTCGGTGTACACCTTGCGCGTGTAGACGGGATAGCCCTCCAGGCCGTCGATTTGCGCCCGCTTGATCTCGCTGTCCCAGTACGCCCCTTTCACCAGGCGGATCATCAGGCGGTGGCGGCTGCGGCGCGCCAGGTCGATGAGATAGTCGATGACATAGGGGCAGCGCTTCTGGTACGCCTGTATCACAAAGCCGATGCCGTTCCAGCCTTTCAGGGCGGGTTCGAAGCACAGGCGTTCGAGGAGGTCCAGCGAAATCTCCAGCCGGTCGGCTTCCTCGGCATCGATATTGATACCGATGTCGTAGCCGCGGGCCAATTGCACCAGATCCAGCAGGCGCGGGTAGAGTTCTTCCATGACGCGCGCATACTGACTGCGCGCGTAGCGCGGATGCAAAGCGGAAAGCTTGATGGAGATGCCCGGGCCTTCGTAGATGCCGCGGCCATTGGAGGCCTTGCCGATGGCATGGATGGCCTGCTCGTATGCCGCCAGGTAGCTGCGCGCGTCGTCGTCGGTCATGGCCGCTTCGCCCAGCATGTCGTAGGAGTAACGGAAGCCGCGTGCCTCGAATGCACTGGCATTGGCCAGCGCCTGCCCGATGGTTTCGCCCGTGACGAATTGCTCGCCCATCAGGCGCATGGCCATGTCGACGCCCTTGCGTATCAATGGCTCGCCGCGCTTGCCTATGATGCGGTTCAACGCATTGGACAGGCCGGCTTCGTTATGCGTGGACACCAGCTTGCCGGTAATGACCAAGCCCCATGACGCCGCATTGACGAACATGGATGGACTTTGACCGACGTGCTGTTGCCAGTTCCCGTTGCTGATCTTGTCGCGGATGAGGGCATCCCGGGTGCCTTTGTCCGGAATGCGCAAAAGCGCCTCGGCCAGGCACATGAGCGCGACGCCCTCCTGGGAGGACAGCGAAAACTCCTGCAACAGCCCCTGCACCAGCCCGGCGCGCCCGCCCGCGTTCTTCTGTCTGCGCAGTTTTTCCGCGAGCCGATACGCTAGCGCCCCCGCCGACTCCGCGACGTCGCCGGGCAGGCGCGCCTGATCGAGCAGCATGGGTACGACCTCCTCTTCCGGACGCCGATATGCGCCGGTGATGGCCGCCCGCAGCACAGACTGCGGCAAGATGCTTTCAGCAAATTCCAGGAAGGGCTGATGGGTGGATTCGGGCAAGGATTCCATTGCCTCGATCTCGCCCCGTGCGACGCGCGCCGCAACGCTGTGCAGCTCCATCACCGAGACGCCGCTGTCGAGCGACTCGAGGTAGGAGAATATGGATTGCTTGATGACCCAATGCGGGCTGCGATCAAGCTTGCGCGCCGCCTCTTTGAGGCGGTTGCGGGTCGCTTCATCGAGCTTGACGCCCAGTGTGGTGCTTGCCGAAGTCGTGGCCATGAGGATAGGGTGCCTTAGAGAAAGGTTTTCGTGTACGGAATTACACTACAGCTTGCACCCTAGGTGCAACCTAGCACAACCTTTTCTCAACAAGGGTTAACCCTAAGTTTTGGACCGTTTACGTCTTTGACCGGACGTATGTGGCAACCACGGCCAGTACCTCATCCAGGTCGCGTTGCAGCATGGCGAAGCCGGCGTTGCGCTCGCGGGTGGCTTCGTCCATGTACACCGGACGCCGGATTTCGATCTGCAGACTGTGGCGGCGCCGGGCCGGCTGGCCTATCTGCGCGATCAGCTGAACGCCCTTGTAAGGATCATTGCGCGCGACGGTATAGCCCTTTGCGCGCAGTTCATTATCGATGAGGTCGACGAACTCCGCCTCGCAAGTGGTACCGTCGCGATCGCCCAGCACGAAGTCCGCCAGCGGCCGATCGCTGCCCAGTCCCAGGCGTTGGTATGCGTCATTCGGCATGGAATGCAAATTCAAGTGCCACAAGGCGCCGAATTCCTCATAACGCTCTTGTACCGCTTGCGACAAGCATTCATGATACGGACGATAGTATTGGTCGATGCGCCGCTGAACTTCGGCCACGCCCAGCTTGCGATCATAGATGGCCGTTCGCGAGTCCATCCGGGTCCAGACCAGCCCCTTGCCCAGGCGGGTCTTTTCGCCGGGCGCCAAGGGTTCGGGCCATTGCTCGTCCAGCGTATCGGGATCCAGGTCCGCCAAGGTACGATTGGGGTCGATATACGTGCGCGGAAAAGTCGCGGCGATAAGGGTCGCGCCATGCCGCGGCGCGCTTTCCCATAGGGCGTCGACGTGGGAGTCCTCGCCTTGGCGCAATTGGCTCAATGGAACGGCATACCCGAAATCCTCCGGGTAAGCCGTGCCGCTGTGGGGCGAATCGCAAACCAGCGGTATGGCCGCGCCGGTCGGGTCGAGGCGAACGACCGGCTTGCCTGCTTGAGCTGACGTCATTATTGCGGCTTGATGTCTGCGGCCTTCGCGACCTTCGTGTAGCGATCGATTGCGGCTACGATCTGCTTCGCGAACTCGTCAGGCGTATTGACCATGACAGTCGCGCCGGCGCTCTTGGCGCGCTCGAGGAACTCTGGATTCGTTGCCGCCTTGGCCACCGCCTGGTTAAGGCGATTGATGACTTCCTTGGGCGTCCCGGCCGGCGCGACCAGGCCGAACCAGCCGCCCGTGCCCATTTCGGGGAAACCCAGTTCCCCGTATGTGGGGACATCCGGCAAGACGGCACTGCGCTCGGCGCCAAGAATGGCCAGGGG
>JAEWEH010000283.1 GCA_023389535.1 Pseudomonadota bacterium | reverse complement strand
CAAATCACTCCGCCCGTGGGCTTCAATCTATTTGTGCTGTCCGGCATGACAAAGAAAGAACTGCCCTACCTTGCGCGGGTCTCGCTGCCCATGTTCCTGCTGATGATTGCCGGCGTGCTGATCATCTACGCCGTGCCTGAGATCGCCACCTGGCTGCCGCGCAACATGAAGATGTAACCCGGCGCCGCTGCGGCGTGCTGGGCATCTATTAAACCACTTGGGACACGGCCGCAACACGGCCACCCTGCAAGCGCAATTCGTCCTGACACAAGGACGCCAGTTGCGGGTCGTGCGTTACCAGGACCAGGGTGGTGTTCTGTTCTCTGTGCATGTCGAACATAAGGTCTATGATGCGCGCGCCGTTCTGGGTATCCAGGCTGCCGGTGGGCTCGTCGGCCAGCAACAGCCGGGGTTTGACGACAAATGCACGCGCCAGGGAAACGCGTTGCTGCTCGCCTCCCGACAGCGTCTTGGGATAGTGGTGCAGGCGCTCGCCCAGCCCGACCCGTTGCAGCATGGCGATGGCCGGTTGCAATGCCGGCTTGCCGGCCAGTTCCAGCGGCAACATGACATTTTCCAATGCGGTCAAATTCGGCAGGAGCTGAAACGACTGGAATACGAAGCCCACGTATGCCGCCCGCAAAGCTGCACGCGCTTCCTCATCAAGCGAAAACAGATCATGGCCAAGCAGAATGACCTGCCCCGAAGTCGGCACATCCAAGCCGGCCAGCAGGCCCAGCAGTGTGGATTTGCCCGATCCCGAGCTGCCGGTAATGGCCAAGGCCCGGCCTTGCTCCACGGTGAAACTGACGTTGTCTAAAATAGTCAGAAGGCCCGTCGCATCGGGAACTGTCTGGCACAATTGTCTGACTTCAATAGGATGGTCTGTTTTCATGTGGATACGTCGGTATTTAACCTTGACTGCATTAAGCCTGTTTCTTATGGCGGGCGCCCTTCCCGCGGCGGCGCAGGGCGCAGGCCCGGCACGGACGATATTGGTCGTCGGTGACAGCCTGTCGGCCGAATATGGCTTGCAGCGCGGGTCAGGCTGGGTGGAACTGCTGGCTCGCCGGCTGCAGGCTACGGGGCAAGATTACCAGATACACAACAGCAGCATCAGCGGCGACACGACCAGCGGTGGCATCGCGCGCCTGCCGGACGCACTCGAACACTATAAGCCGGAGATCGTCATCCTGGAATTGGGCAGCAATGACGCCTTGCGCGGTTTATCGCTGGATATGACCAAGAACAATTTATTGCGCATGGTGGACATGGCGCAACAGGCGGGCGCCCGCACGCTGTTGGTCGGCATGCAGATCCCCCCCAATTACGGGCGCAAGTATGCGGAACGGTTTCGCGCTTTGTTTGCCGAAGTCGCTGAAGAACGACGCAGCGGTTTGGTGCCATTCCTGCTGCAGGGCATGGCAACCGATAAGTCCTTGTTCCAGTCCGACGGCATACATCCCAACGAACACGCCCAGGCGCGTATCGAAGCGAATGTGTGGAAGCACTTGGCCCCCATGCTGTTGGCCGGACACTAAGCGCGCCCTGCGCCGGCGCTGCTGCCCGCATGCCGCGCATGGCGAAACTGCAGAATGAAGCTTAAGACCTGGGCCGGCCTGCCGCGCGATCAGTTCTGCGATTCGGTCTCGCCTGATAAGGCCTGCGCGGCTTCAGGCAGCATCTTCACTTGTGCCTGGACGCGCATTTCTTTCAGCACGGCTTGCTCTTCGGCACGGCCCCAGGCCTGATTCAGCTCGTTGGGCAAGGTGGCCAGCATGGGGTTGTTGGCCTCTCCCGCTTTGGCGCTTTCGATACGCACGACCACATAACCTTGTGGCCCCCTGATGCCCACATAGTGCGGCAAGGACGCCGTAGATGCGGCAAACGCCGCGTCGGCCACAGGCTTGGCTACGCCCTTGGGATCGATACGGCTGATGTCCAGCGGACTACCGAACTTTTCGGGAACCTGATCAGGTGCTTCCTTCTGGAAAGCTGCGAGCGCCTCGGCCCCTGCTTTTTCCGCGGCTGCGAGCGCTTTTTCGGCCTTAAGCTGTTCACGAATATAGTCGGTGACATCGGCCAGTTCGGGCACATGGGCCGGCTTGACCTCGGCCACGCGCACGACCATCATCGTGTCCGGCGTAATTTCTATGACCCCTGAGTTCTGTTTGTCTTTGAGGGCCTGGGGGGTGAACAGCGCACGCCGGACCCGCGCGTCGTCCAGCAAACCCGCGTCTTCGCTGGCCGATGCAGCATCACCCTTGACCTCGCCAGAGGGAAGCAGGCGATCGCGCGCTATGCCGCTGGCGGTCTTGATTTTCAGACCCAGCGCCTGGGCGGCGGGTTCGAGGCTGGCCGGGTTGTCATAGACCAGTCCAGTCAGCTTGGTCGCCATATCGGCAAACCGGTCAGCGCCCAGTTGGCGGCGCACTTCGGCCTCTACTTTGGCGCGGGCTTGCTCGAATGATTCACCCTGCTCGGGCTGTACTTCATTGGCCTGGAAAATATGGTAACCGCCGGGGCCTTCAACGACCCCCGATACATCGCCTTGCCCCAAGGCGAATACCGCCTGTTCCAGTTTTGCCGGCCATGAACCTTTGGTGATCCAGCCCAGCTTGCCGCCGTCTTTCGCTGTGCCGGCATCCTGCGATTCCTGCTTGGCGAGTTCAGCAAACGAAGATTTGTCGGCTTGCGCCTTGGCGGCGATGGCTTCCGCCTTTTCGTGGGCCTGCTTGCGCTCTGATTCGCTGGCGTTGCTGGCTACGTTGATCTGGATATGGCTGACATTGACGCGCGCCGGCTGCACATAACGGGCCTTGTTCTGCTCGTAGTATTTCTTCAGTTCGTCTTCGCTGACCGCAGGCACGTTGTCCATGGCCGCCGCTTCGTTGAGCAACAGGTACTGCGCAGTGACCTGCTCAGGCAATTCCAGGCTTTGCTTATTCTTGTCGTACCAGGCCTGAATATCGGCATCGCTGATCTGGACTTCCTGTTGGTAATCCGTGGCCGGGAACGCCAGCAGGCGGATCGTGCGCTGTTCGGTCAGCGCATGTTCCAGTTCGCTCACCACGGTGGACGGTATGCTGGCCGTCAGTGCAACAGGCCCCAGCACGCGGTCCAGGGCCAATTCCGCGCGTTGCCCTTGCTCGAAGTCGCGTGTGGTCAGGCCGGCCGAGCCGAGCACCTGGTTGTAGCGCTCTGCCGAAAACTGCCCGTCCACCTGTAATTGCGGCATCGAGGCGATCGTCTGGCGCAATACCGCGTCGGACACGCTGAAACGCTCTTTGGTTGCCACATCGACCAGTACACGACGGTCGATCAGCGATTCCAGCAACGCGCTGCGTACGGCAGGATTGTCCAGTACCGCCGGGTCGAAACCGCCTTGCGTGCTACGTTGGGCCTGTTCAAGCTGGTTGCGCCGCGCCTGGTCGAATTCCTGTTGCGTAATAGCCGAACTGCCCACTTTCACGAGATCGTGATCGCCGGAAACATAGTTCGTATAGCCGCTGACACCAATCAAGACGAACGACGGCAGAATAAGCAGCAGCAGGACCAGTTGCATCAAGCGTTGATGCGTGCGAATGAAATCGAACATTAATCACCTACTGACACGCAGCCCCTTGCACGGGCGCGCGACGGTTGCATCAAAAAAAGGCCTTGAAGCGGCCCGACAGCAAAAAAGACGGCACCCATCGCCAAGGATACAAGACCACGGTGGACCATAAAATTTTAGCGAGTTTACCACCAGTCCCAAGAGCGCTATGCGTCTGACGCCACCCCCGGGGACGCTTGCACGATAAAATGAGCGCTTTGTCGCCGTTTTCCGTCCATAGCGAACTTTGATAATGCCTATCGCGCACCCTGCCTGGCCCTACCCCAAGCTGATCGCCCACCGCGGCGCCGGCAAATATGCGCCCGAGAACACGCTCGCATCCGTACGCCTGGGCGCGCAGCACGGCTTCCTGATGATGGAATACGACGTCAAGCTCAGCCGTGATGGCGTTGCCATCCTGCTGCATGACGACACGGTGGACCGCACATCCGACGGCGCCGGGGCAGCTGCGGACAAAACATTCGCCGACCTGGGCGCCATCGACTTCGGGGCCTGGCATTCCCGGGATTATGCAGGCGAACCCATACCGACCCTGCATTCTATTGCGGCCTACACGCTGGCAAACGGTATACGCAGCAATATTGAAATCAAGCCTCATACCGGCCTGGAAACCGAAACCGGCAAAGAGATTGCGCGTCTCGCCCGGCAGCTTTGGGCTGGGGCTGACCTGCCGCCGCTGCTGTCATCCTTTTCAGAAGCCGCCCTGGAGGCAGCACGCAGCGCGGCTCCCGAATTGCCGCGCGCGCTCTTGATCGCCAAAGAAATACCGCCCGATTGGCGGGCCAGGGTGCAGCGCCTGGATTGCATCGGCCTGAACCTGAACCACCGCTACACCACGCGTCCGCTGGTAGCCGACATCATCGATGCAGGCTATACCTTGGCGATCTGGACCGTGAATGACACCCGGCGCGCGCAGGAATTGCTGGACTGGGGCTGCAACGCTATCGTCACGGACGAAATCATGTCGATTTCGCCCTCTTATTTTCCTTGAGGCGCTCTTGTTCAGCTACCGACACGCTTTCCACGCCGGCAACCACGCCGACGTCCT
>JAEWEH010000273.1 GCA_023389535.1 Pseudomonadota bacterium | reverse complement strand
CCTCCAGCTCTTCGGCCCCGACCAGCGCTCCATCGATTGCCGCGGCGCGGTCGATCGATCTGATCTGGCCGGCCCAGGGCAAGTCGCAGCGGGGAACTTCCGCGTCCAACAGCCAGGCCCTTTATATTGCGGCGGCCGAAGGAACGCCCATCAAGGCAGCCGCGGACGGTAAAGTGGTCTATGCGGGTAACGGTTTGCGGGGTTATGGCAACATGCTGATCATCAATCACGAAGCCAATTTCCTGAGCGTTTACGCACACAACAAGGACTTGCTGGTCAAGGAAGGCATGCGAGTCAACCAGGGGCAAACCATAGCCACGATGGGCCGAACCGAAAGCGCCAAGGTTCAGCTGTATTTCGAGCTACGCTACAACGGCAAAGCCGTGGACGCCTTGCGTTACCTGCCCAAGCCCTAACCGAACCCTCGGGCTTAGAAGTTCAGCGCCGTGAGCGCCCCCGTGATGCCCAGTCCAATAAATCCTACGTTTGCGATCATTGTGTCTTTTCACGCGTTTCCGGCTTAAGTGTTTTCGCTTTGATTGTTTTCGGCAGCGCCGCCCGACATGAGGCCTGCCAGCTTATCCGCTATGGCCTGGTCCTGGGCAGGCGCCAGTCCACTGACACCTACTCCACCGATGACACTGCCCTGCGCGTCCAGCAAGACAGCGCCTCCCGGAAGGGCCGTCAGCAGTGGATCGCAGAAATAAGTGATTGGAATATCTTCACGGCGCAAACGTGCCAGAAACGCGTCGGTACCAGAGCCCATGCGGGCGCAGGTATATGCCTTTTGCTGTGCCAACTGTATGCTGCGTACCGGCGCGCCATCCATGCGCCAGAAGCTGATCAGGAAACCGTGCCGGTCGCACACCGAAAAGCATGCCGCCTTGTCGGGGTACCGCCCCATCAAGTCAGCGCCATGCGCGATTAATTCTTGTGCTTGTGAAAGCGTCATGTTTGCCATACCTCCTCCTTGCTTGTCATATTAGTCGAACACCATACAAACTGGCCAGGTCCCTGGCCGTCATGGCGGCGCAGGCGCGTTTCGTAGGGGCGATCCAATGGCGAGAGGCGGTTGTCCTACGCTGCATGCCCATCGCGACCCGAAAGGCTTCCAATGTAGAAGCTTTACAGTGATATCGTATCGACTTCGCCTGACCGACTTTCACTTTGCCTGCCGCCACCCAATTCGCTATCGTTCTTCATCACTTCGGAGGCTCCTTTGCTCCGCTCATTTGAACGTCTACTAGACCCCTTCCCGCCCGACGAGGCGCCCCCGCCGCCCAAGGGCTTGCCATCTTTCTTGTGGGCCTGCACCCGCGGTTCGCGCCGCTACCTCGCCGCGCTGGCCCTGCTGAGCGCCAGCGTGTCGATTTACGAGGCGTGGCTGTTCGCGTTTCTCGGGCAGATCGTAGACCTGCTCTCGGCGTGGCACATCGGCGAGCCCGCATCCGCACAAGAACGCGGCGCACTGTGGACCATCATCATTGTGCTGCTGGCCAGCATCGTCCTGGTGGCCTTGCGCACCCTGGTGCAGCATCAGGTGCTGGCCATTAATTTGCCGCTGCGGCTGCGCTGGGACTTCCATCGCCTCATGCTGAGGCAAAGTCTGTCATTCTTTTCCGACGAGTTTGCCGGGCGGGTCACGACCAAGGTGATGCAGACCGCGCTGGCCGTGCGCGAAGTGCTGTTCACCTTCATCGAGATTGTGCTGGGCATCGGCGTGTACTTCATTACCATTCTTGCGCTGGCGGCCGGTTTCGATCTGCGCCTGATGCTGCCATTCATCGGCTGGATCGTGCTGTTCGGGTCCGCCATGCTGTACTTCGTACCGCGCCTGGGGAAAGTCGGACAAGAACAGGCCCATGCCCGATCATCCATGACGGGGCGCGTCACCGACGCCTATGCGAACATTACCACCGTGAAGCTGTTTTCCCACACCAAGCGCGAAGCCCACTTCGCCCGCGCGGCAATGGAAGACTTCAAAGACACCGGCTTCCGGCAGATGCGCCTGGTCAGCCAGTTCGAGATCGTCAACCAGACATTGGTAGCCGCGCTGATCTTTTCCGCAGGCGGGTATGCCCTGTGGTTGTGGCATGCCGGGGAAGCAGGCGTGGGCGCCGTCGCCGCCGTCACAGCCATGGCCTTACGCGTCAATGGCATGTCCCACTGGATCATGTGGCAAATGGCATCGATGTTCGAGAACATCGGCACGGTGCAGGACGGCATCGCCACCCTGACGCATGTCGCCAAGATACAGGACCTTCCCGATGCGCCGCCGCTGCAGATCGAGCGCGGCGAAGTCGAATTCGACAACGTCTTCTTCAACTACAACGGCGAACGACAAGTACTGGACGGGCTGAGCCTGACCGTGCGCCCTGGCGAAAAAATCGGATTGGTGGGCCGCTCCGGTGCGGGCAAATCCACGCTCATCAACTTGCTGCTGCGCTTCTATGATCTGGATAGCGGTCACATACGTATCGACGGGCAGGACATTGCCCGCGTCACGCAGGACAGCCTGCGCAGCGCTATCGGCATGGTCACCCAGGACACTTCCTTACTGCATCGGTCCATCCGCGACAACATTGCCTACGGGCGGCCGGATGCCAGCGACGCTGAAATACATGCCGCTGCCGAGCGCGCCCAGGCCGACGAGTTCATCCAACAGCTTACTGATCCGCACGGGCGCAGCGGCTATGACACCCTGGTCGGCGAGCGTGGCATCAAGCTTTCCGGAGGCCAGCGCCAGCGCATCGCCATTGCCCGTGTCATGCTCAAGAACGCCCCTATCCTGCTGCTGGACGAAGCAACCAGCGCCCTGGATTCGGAGGTCGAGGCCGCCATACAGGAAAGCCTTGATGAAGTGATGCAGGGCAAGACAGTGATCGCCATCGCCCACCGCCTTTCCACCATCGCTGCCATGGATCGGCTCATCGTCATGGATAAGGGCCGCATCGTAGAACAGGGCAGCCATGCAGAACTGCTGGCGAAGAATGGCGCCTATGCGCGGCTGTGGCGTCATCAGAGCGGCGGCTTCCTGGCAGAGGAAAACGATCGGCCGATCGATGAATCTTGAGCATGGTCCGCGGGCAGCACGGCAGTTTTCGCAAGACGCGCTAAACCCTGCTGGCCCCCAACGCTTCTCACGTCGATCGGTGCGCACGGCCTCATCGCTTTTCCAATCCGGCCGCCGCCATAGCGCGCTCATCCAGCAAAGCGGGCTCGCATAGCCATTCGCGGCCACGCAGCATGCACTTCCAATAGATCTCGGGAAGGACTTCCGCTTTAAGCATCCAGGCCAGGCGAGAAGGGCGAGTGCCGTCTATCATCCACTGGGGAAATGTGGGCATCAGCTTTCCGCCGTATCCGAACTCGGCCAGGACTATCTTGCCGCGTTCGACCGTCAGAGGACATGACCCATAGCCGTCGTAGCGGGCGGGTGCGTCAAGAGCGAATGTAAGCCCAGCCGTCGCC
>JAEWEH010000259.1 GCA_023389535.1 Pseudomonadota bacterium | reverse complement strand
TGGGCGTGATTTCCTTCTACGACATGGCCCAGGCCATTGTGGCGGCACAGCAATTCGAAAACAATATGCTCAAGGCCTATATACGCGATTGGCCCAGCGATACTGAAGCAGCCGGCTCGTAAGCCTGATCAGCACTGAAACACTAGGCGGCGTCGTCCGCCGTCCTCAAGACCAGGTCCGACCACGCCTGCGCGATCAGGCCGGCATCATTGCGACCCAGCAAGCTCGCGTCCGATAGCGTGCGGCGCCAATGCCGCGCGCCTGGCCGTCCGTTCATCCACCCCAGCATGGACTTCACGATCAAACGCAAGGGTTCCCCTAGGGTGATCTGGCGAGCCGCGTAGTCCTGCATGGCCTGCACGACTTGGGCGGGCTCCGGCAGGTTGATGTCAGGCTGGTCGGCCCGGCTGATATCCGACAGTATCCCTGGATTGTGCCAGGCCGCCCTGCCCAGCATCACGCCATCGAATTCATTTACCAGAGACATGGCTTGCGCCGTATCCGAGATGCCGCCATTAAGCACAATGATGCAATCTGGAAAATCGGCCTTCAGCTGGCCGGCGGCAGCATAGCGCAGCGGCGGGATTTCGCGATTGTCCTTGGGAGACAAGCCCTTCAGCACGGCATTGCGGGCATGCACGATGAACACGCGGCAACCCGCGTCGTAAAGCTTGCCGACGAAATCCCGAACGAAACCGTAGGACTCGTCGTAGTCCAGACCCAGCCTGTGCTTGACGGTGACTGGCACGGACACCGCATCTTGCATGGCCTTGACGCAGTCGGCAACCAGTTCGGGCTCGGCCATCAGGCAGGCGCCAAACGCTCCCTTCTGCACACGTTCCGAAGGGCAGCCGCAATTCAAATTGATTTCGTCATAGCCCCACTGCTGGCCCAGTCGCGCCGATTCCGCCAGCGCCTGCGGCTCGCTTCCGCCCAATTGCAGGGCGACCGGCTGCTCGGCCGGATCGAAATCCAGATGCCGCGCCACCTTGCCATGCAGCAGCGCGCCGGTGGTGATCATTTCAGTGTAAAGGCGGGCGGTCGGCGCCAGCAGGCGGTGAAAGTAGCGGCAGTGCCGGTCGGTGACGTCGATCATCGGCGCCACGCAAAGGCGCCAGCCGGACGTATCTATTAGGGAATTCACTTTGCGAGGACTGAAGAAAAACAAAGGCCAGCCCGTATTGTCGGATATTTTCGCGTTTTCGGCTGCGGCCCGATCGTCGCGGCTGACTGCAGCGAGCCGTGTGCGCCACGCAACTGTCTATCCTGGACTAAAATCGATGCCCACACATCGCAGGCTGCCTCTGTGCAGCCCTTTATGGTTTTTCCGAGCAGAGTTTGCAGCCTATGGCCGTTTTCACCCCCGTCAGCGACAACGACGCACGCGAGCTGCTGGCCCGCTACACCCTGGGAGACCTGGTTTCCCTGCGCGGCATCACCGCCGGTATCGAGAACACTAATTATTTCCTCAGCACGACAGCAGGCGAATACGTGCTGACCCTGTTCGAAGTCTTAACGCAGGAGCAACTACCTTTTTACATTGAGCTCATGCACCACCTGGCGACGCGCGGCATCCCCGTGCCGCAGCCACAAACCTTGCTCGACGGCACCCGGCTGACCACACTGCATGGCAAACCATGCGCCATCGTCACGCGCCTGTCAGGCGGCTACGAGCCCGCGCCCGGACCGGCCCATTGCGCCCTGGCCGGGGAAACGCTGGCACGCGCCCATTTGGCGGGTAGTGACTTCAGCATACGCCAGCCCAATTTGCGCGGCCTTGCCTGGTGGCAGGAGACTGTTCCCAAGGTGCTGCCCTTCCTAAGCGAATCGCAAGCCAGCCTGATACAGCAGACCCTGGAAGAACAAACCCGTTATGCCGCAGGCGCCACCTATCAGGCACTGCCGTTTGGGCCAGCACATTGTGATCTCTTCCGCGACAATGTCCTGTTCGATGGCACGTTCGAAACGCCCCGGATGGGCGGCTTCATCGATTTTTATTTCGCCGGCTGCGATACTTGGCTATTCGATGTGGCCGTAAGCGTCAACGATTGGTGCATAGAGCGCAACACCGGCGTACTGGAGCAGGACAAGCTGCGCGCCTGGCTGGATGCCTATGCAAGCGTGCGGCCATTCACCGACGGGGAACGGCACGCCTGGCCGATGATGCTGCAGGCCGCCGCATTGCGTTTCTGGGTCTCACGTCTTTACGATTTCTATTTGCCGCGGCCCGCGCAAACCCTGAAGCCGCACGATCCTCGCCATTTCGAGCGCATATTGCGCGATCGCCGCAGCACCGTCGCAGCGCCATTGTAGGAAGCCCACGATGCAAGCCGCCATTCTTCCCATTACCTCCGGGTGGTCCTGGATACAGGACGGGTTCAAGCTTTTCAAGCGCCAACCCATGGCCATGTTTTTCTGGAGCCTGCTGACCGGCTTCCTGATCACCGTCAGCTACCTTATTCCCCTGCTGGGACAAATGGCCCTGATCGCGAGCACCCCGCTGCTTACCTTCATTACGCTGTCCGCATGTCGGAATATCGCGGCCGACCGCATCATGGTTCCTTCAATGTGGCTTAAGCCTGTACGGAACACCGCGACCCGCAAGCGCCTGTTTTCGCTGGGCTTTGCCTACCTGGCCTGTTGCCTGGCCGGCGGCTTCATCGCCACCCTGCCCTTCATGGACAGCCTGATGAGCGCCATCGATACTGGAGGCGCCATCAATGAACACGCCTTGCTCGCCGCGATGCGCGGCCCCTTCATCACCTTCGGGCTGCTGTACATCGTGATTTCCGCGTTCTTTTGGCATGCGCCCGCGCTGATAGGCTGGCACGGCATCAAAATGTCGCAGGCCCTGTTCTTTTCCATGGTGGCGTGCTGGCGCAACAAGTGGCCGTTCCTGGCATACGGCGCCAGCTGGGCCGCCATTTTCTTTGCCGTGCAAATGGCCGGTTCGCTGATCAATTCACTGGGGATATCCGCCGGCGCCGTGCAACTGCTGCTGACACCGGTCAACATTATTATCGCGGCCGTGCTGTACTGCAGCTTCTATCCGGCTTACGTCAGTGTGTTCGGGGCTAATTATCCGGCGGAATCATGAATTTCTGGCAGTACGGCTACCATCGGATCAATCAGGATGTCGTCGGAAAAACGATGGCGTCGCGCAAGCCGGCACCCGACGCCAGGTGGTCAAACCCCTCATTGATTTGATCCAGTGTGAAGGTCTTGCCCAAGAGCTTGTCCACCGGCAGGCGGCCGGTTTGGTAAAGGTCGATATAGCGTGTGATATCCACGGCGGGCGCGCCTGAACCCAGGTAGCTTCCCCGGATTTCGCGCTCCTCGCCCACCATCTGCGCCAGGGGCAGCGCAAAGCGCGCATTCGGGTTGGGCAGCCCCGACGTAATAGTGATTCCGCCCCTTGCAGTCAGCTTGTAAGCGGTTTCGAATGCGGGCACCGCGCCCGCCATATCGAAGCCATAGTCCACTGGCCCGCCTGCAGCGTCCAGCAGGTCGCCGTCGCTGGAGATGGCACGCGGGTTCACCAGGTGTGTCGCGCCCAGCTCCTTGGCAAGTTTCAACTTTTCATCGGATAGGTCCACCGCCACGATACGGCGCGCGCCGGCTGCGGCGGCGGCCAGCAGCGCACTCAGACCCACCCCGCCCAGGCCGACCACCGCCGCGGTATCGCCGGCCTGTATGCGGGCCCGATTAATGACCGCGCCCGCCCCCGTCAGCACGGCGCAGCCAAATAAGGCCGCCTCGCGATGACTGATATCGACATTGACTTTCACGCAGGAGCGCCGCGACACGACGGCGTACTCTGCGAAACAGGATACGCCGGTGGCGTGGTTGAGCGGTTCCGCGCCGATGCGCAGGCGCCGCTTGCCGGAAAGCAGTGTGCCTTTGGCATTGGCCGCTGCGCCGGGCTCGCACAAGGCGGGGCGGCCTTTCATACATGGAAAACAGTAGCCGCAACTGGGTACGAATACCATCACGACGTGATCGCCGACGCGGATGTCGTCCACGCCATCGCCCGTTTCGACCACCTCGGCCGAAGCCTCGTGTCCCAGCACAATAGGAAGCGCCCGGGGACGGTCGCCGTTGATGACCGACAAATCTGAATGGCACAAGCCGGCCACTTTGATTCTGACAAGCACTTCACCGGGCCCGGGAGGGTCCAGTTCGACCTCGGCAATCTTCACTGGCCTGGTCTCAGCATACGGACCGAGGGTTCCCATTTCACGCAGCAAGGCGGCTCGCATTTTCATAACGCTATCCTGGACTGTTTTCCATGCTCAGCGGTTTCTTATTACCGCCATGATAATGGAGGATTGCTTGAATCGCGCGCCTTTCTTCAAGCTTTGTATAGCGCCTGCCTTATACCGTTTTCATAGTCAGGATAAAAGGCGCAATAGCCGGCAGGCAATTCCACCACGGACACGGCAGCGGCACATACCGCCCATCGGCCCGGAGCAAGGGCGTCGACCTTGCGTATCACGCTGTCATTTCCGTCCAGAAACACCACATCGATGGCATAACGCAGGCCGAAAGTATGAATGGCCCGGCAAGGCGCAATATACAAACCAGTATGCCAAGACAAACACCCGAACCGATGAAGGCCAAGCAGGCGCGCCAAGAACGATTCCGCGCGGTGCAGACGTAAGTCCTCCATCACAGTTCTATTGCCAGCAGTTGCGCAGCGATCGGAAAACCTATGATCAGAAAGGTGCAAGGAAAGATGCAGAACACCATGGGAAACAGCATTTTCACCGGCGCCTCCAGCGCCCGCTGCTCGGCCCGTACAAAGCGTTCGCTACGGCGCTGATCCGCCTGTGCACGCAATAACGGCCCTAGGCTCATCCCGGTCTGATCGGCTTGCTTCAATGCGCCCGCCAACGTTGCCAGCACGGACAGGCCACTGCGGGCCGCCATGCCATCCAGAGCTTGTGCGCGGGGCATTCCCGCCCGCATGTCGGCCAAGGCGTGTCGAAGTTCGGTGCGCAACGGGCCAGGCGGCCCATGCAATGCCGCCTGCTGCAATGCCCCTTGCAAATTAAGTCCAGCTTCCACGCACAAGGTAGCCATGTCCAGCAGGAAGGGCAATTCACGCAGCATGTGCTCTTGGCGATTGCGCTTCTTTTCCATCAAGACGTGCAGTGGCAGCCATATACCGGGCAGTCCCCCCGCAAGCGTCAGCAGCATCGTCCGCGCCGAGCCACTGCCTTCGAACAAGCCCAGTTGCCAGCCTACGGCGCCAGCCAGGGTCGCGAATGCGGCGACTTGCAGCGCCACGACATGCTCCGGACGCCATATGGACGGCAAACCTGCCGCCTGTATGCGTCGCGCCAGTACCTGCCGCAGACGCCACGACAGGAAAGGGCCGCACAATGCAGCAAGGGCGAGCACCCAGGGCCAGGCAAGCCGAAGCAAGAAATGCTTGGGGAGATGGACATCGCCCTTGCCTGCATGCGTTATCGCGGGCTGCACCAGCACCCAGACCAAAGCGCAGAACGCCGTTCCCGCCGCGATGCAACTTAACCAGAAGAACATGGCCCATCCTATACCTGTATATCGACGATCCGCATGATCAGAATGATGCCCGCTGCCTCCAGCAAAGCGATCAAGCCCAGCACCGCCCAACCCGGGGGTGTCGTCCACAAGGCCCGCATGGAGTCAGGATCGACATAATGCAGCACCATGGCCAGGACGAAAGGCAGACCCGCCATCACCCATGCCTGCATGCGCCCCTGAGACGTCAGTGCGCGCACGCGGCGCAAAAGATGGAGCCGCGCACGCAAGGTCGTCGCAATGCCATCCAGCGCCTCGGCCAATCCGCCGCCACTATGGGCTGCGACCTTCAACGCCGACACGAGCAGCACCGCGCCTTCCGTGGGCATGCGGCGATAGAGACTGGACAGCGCTTCTTCAGCAGCGACGCCCATGCGCTGCTGGCGCAGCATCAGGCCCAGCTCCTGGCTCAAAGGAGATGGCGACTGTGTGACGATAAGGCGCAGGGCCGCCTGTAGTCCGGAACCCGCGCGCAGCGCCCCGGATAAGGCCATCAGCATGTCCGGCAACTGCTCATCGAAGCGTTGCCTGCGTTGCTGGCGGACACGCCGGATGAAGTATTGTGGCATCGCCAGCGCAACCAATGCCGCCAGAGCAGCCCATGGCGGGCCGGCCAAGCCATAGGCCAGTGCCGCGACAGCCGCACAGAACAGCATGTTGGCGACCCACAGTTGGGATGGATCGAGAAACACAAAAAATTCGTCCATGCGATCGCGTGCCTGCTGCCTGAAGGCCTGCCGATAACGCCCATAAGCCTGGCCCGTCCAACGCTGCATGAACCAGCTCAGCAGCGCCACCATGATTCCTATGCCGACGAAAAATAAGTAGACCATTCATCCTTCCCCGCTGTTTACTGCTGCGGCTTGTCGCCATCCAGGCGGCCCTCTGGCGGCAGCGCTGCCCACACAGATCCACCTTGTCCAAGCTCCGTGCGTTGTTCAAACATGGCCGCCGGCAGCGGACTGCCGCCGGCCTCGTCCATGAAACACTCCGGCAGCACCCCACAGCCGTGGAAGGCCTGTACTGGCAGCCGCACATAACGAAATAGTTCTTGTGTCTGTATGCGGCCGCTTTCCATACCGGTCACTTCGACGATGGACGTCAGCAAGCGCCGCCCGTCACCCAGTCGAGCCTGCTGCACAATCACTTCGATGCTGGCGGCGATGTGTTCGCGGACCGCGGACAACGGCAAATCCATGCCAGCCATCAGGATCATGGTTTCAAGCCGGGCCAGGGC
>JAEWEH010000207.1 GCA_023389535.1 Pseudomonadota bacterium | reverse complement strand
CGACAATGAAGACGATTCATTCGACGATCAGCGCAATCCGCAACGCGATCTGGGCAATCGTCCCCGGCATTGGCAAGGTCCAGGCAGCGGCGAGCGCGGGCGCTGGCACGAAGAACCGGAGTTCGATCGACGCTATCCGGCCGGGCCCGGCAACCAATATGGGCGGGCTGGCGCTTATGGCCGAGGCCACGAGCATGCAGAGCGGTCCGGAGAGCAAGCGCCCGGCGTGGACCTGCCACGGCGAAGCGAAAACCGCCGATATGGTGCGCAGGATTTCGGCCGCGGCCGCGAGACCATGAGGGATGAAGGCTATGCCGGTCGTGGTTACCCTCGCACCCACGTCCATCCGGGCGTCGAAACCATCGGACCCGACGAAAGACTGTACAGCCGCAGCGCCGATCCGGGTCAAAGCAGCTATGGCGGTTTCATGAATGAAGATCCCCGCTACCAGGTCCAGCAGGAGCAACGCAGGCAGCGAGTCATGCCTAAGGGCTATTTGCGGTCTGATGAGCGCCTGCGTGAGGACGTCTGCGAGCGTCTGAGCCATAGTGGCCTGGATGTGGGTGAAGTCAGCGTGACAGTCGCCGAGGGCAAGGTCACCCTGGAAGGTACGGTCAGCGATCGCGCCAGCAAGCATGCCATAGAGAATTGCGTGGACGACTGCCTGGGCGTGCAAGATATCGATAACCGTATACGCGTGAATCGCGGCGGCGGCGACATGTCTATTGGAGCGTGATCATGAAGATAGCCATCGTCAGCGAACATGCTTCCCCCCTGGCACAAGCAGGCGGCGTCGACAGCGGCGGCCAGAACATCTATGTGGCGCACGTGGCACGCCAATTGGCGCTGCTCGGTCATACCGTCGATGTCTTCACCCGACTGGACAACCCCTATCTGCCTCCTGAAATGGATTGGGACGGCGGCGTGCGCGTGGTCCATGTGCCGGCTGGCCCGGCTCGGGCCATACCCAAGGAAGCTTTGCTGCCCTATATGGACGACTTCGCGGCACATATGGGACGGTATTTCGCAAACAGCGATGAGCCCTATGATCTGATACACGCCAATTTCTTCATGTCGGCTTTAGCCAGCCTGCCGGTGGCGCGTAGCGCGCGGATTCCTCTGGCGGTGACCTTTCATGCATTAGGGCGGGTGCGGCGCATGCACCAGGCGAGCGCCGATCTTTTCCCTGACACGCGCTTCGATATCGAAGACGAAATCGTCCGACGCGCCGACCGCATCATTGCCGAGTGTCCGGAAGACGAGCATGACCTGCTTACTCTATACGGCGCCCGGCCCGAGCGCATCAGCACGGTTCCTTGCGGCTTTGATGAAAGTGAAATGTGGCCGATGGACAGGGCCCAGGCGCGGCAGCGTCTAGGCTGGGATCCTTCCACGTTCTACCTTCTGCAGCTGGGGCGCATGGTGCCGCGCAAGGGCGTGGACAATGTCATTCGGTCGCTTGTCCGCTTGCGCAAGGTGCACGGCGTTGACGCACGGCTATGCGTAGTGGGTGGCGATGCCGCTGCCGCGCAAGAGGATACGCCCGAACTGAACCGCTTACGCGGCATCGCTGAAGAGGAAGGCGTGGCGCAATTTGTCGAGTTCACGGGAAGGCGGGCGCGCAACCAGCTTTGCCGGTATTACTGCGCTGCCGATGTCTTCGTCACTACTCCGTGGTATGAGCCCTTCGGCATCACACCTGTAGAGGCCATGGCATGTGGGCGGCCTGTCGTCGGCTCTGACACGGGGGGCATACGTTACACCGTGCTTGACGGCAAGACGGGCTTTCTGGTCCCGCCCAAGGATCCGGACGCGTTGGCGGAGAAGCTGAATGTGCTGGCGCGCAATGCCCCCCTGGCGCGCAGCATGGGCGAGGCGGGCCGGCAGCGATCAACGAGCCTGTTCACGTGGCCCCAGGTGGGACGGCAGTTGGCGGAAGTCTTTCAGCAGATGACCGAGATGCCGCGCGGCCGCCTTGCGATCCAGGAAGACGTCAAGCGAAACGCGGGAATGCAACGGGCCGCTGCGGCACGCACAGACCTATCTTAAAGACATACCGAGAGGAGTAGTCCCCATGGACGCCCATCATATTGATCCGGCGCAACCGCGCTTGCGCCCAGAGCCGGCCCCCTACGATACCTTGCAGGGTCGCGTTATCCTGGTCACCGGCGCCGGCCGCGGTTTGGGTGCAGCCATCTGCGATGCCTTGGCCGCGGACGGTGCGCACGTCGCAGCGGCCGACATCGACGTCGGGGCCGCAACCGCAGTGGCCGAGCGCTGCGACGCGGGGCCAGGGCGGGGCAGGGCCTTCAAGCTCGACGTGGGCAATGAAGCGCAGGTTCGCGAAGTGCTTGAGCAGACTGTCGCGGCGTTCGGGCGCCTGGATGCCGTCGTCAACAATGCCGGCATAGACATTACCGTGGGCATACGCGAGCTTGACAGCGCCGACTGGGATCGGGTGATACGTACGAATTTGACTGGACCGTTCCTGATGGCCAAACACTGCCTCGAGCATTTGGCGCCCCGTGGCCACATTGTGAATATTGCTTCCACTGCCGCGCGCCGCGCCTGGCCCAATGCAAGCGTCTATCACGCCAGCAAATGGGGCTTGCTCGGGCTCAGCCATGCGTTGCATGCCGAACTGCGTGCCACCGGCGTCAAAGTGACCGCCGTCATTGCCGGGGGCATGCGTACACCCTTTCTGCTGGACCGCTTTCCCGATATCGACGTCGATGTGCTGCAGGATCCCGCCAACGTGGCGCGCA
>JAEWEH010000056.1 GCA_023389535.1 Pseudomonadota bacterium | reverse complement strand
TCTACGGCGGGCGGGTTCGATGCCTGCGCGCTTAAGTTCGCTTTCCTTCATTACCTCTAAGGCGTCCGACTGGTCGCCGCCCCAATCATCCTCCCCGATACGCCTGCGTGCAAGCGCGCGCCTGCGGCTGCCGTGTCCGCGGCGTGGCCGCGACGATTTCGCGCATTCTCATTCCTGAATCCGGCCGATACCGGGTGAGCGGCCCATAGCTTTTGCTCATGCAAGTGCTGCCAATGCCATGTCGGTATGGTAGGCTTGTTGTCGAGCAATAAAAAGCCGCGGTGTTCCGCCCGGGCGCTCGTTGCCGATTCCATGCGGTCGGCGTTTTCACTTAGCTTCAGGAGCACGGCCATGAAAGGCGATAAAACCGTTATTCAGCATTTGAATGCGCAACTAAAAAACGAACTCACTGCCATCAACCAGTATTTCCTTCATGCTCGCATGCTGAACCACTGGGGGTTCGACAAGCTCGGCAAGCACGAATACGACGAATCGATTGGCGAAATGAAGCATGCGGACCGCTTGATCGAGCGCATTTTCATGCTGGATGGCTTACCTAATCTGCAGGACTTGCATAAGCTACTGATCGGCGAAGATGTCCCGGAAGTCCTGTCCTGTGATCACAAGCTGGAAACCGCGGCCCAGGCCACCGTCAAGGAAGCCATGGCTTATTGTGAATCCGTGCGCGATTATGTCTCGCGCGATCTGTTCCAGGACATTCTGAACGATACGGAAGAGCATATCGATTGGCTGGAAACGCAGATGGGGCTGATCCAACAGGTGGGGCTGCAGAATTATCTGCAATCCCAGATGGCGGAGTAGTCGCAGGCCAATTCAGGCCCATACGCAGCGCTGGCGCAGGCGGCCAGGTCTACGCGCAACGCAGGCAAGACACGACGGCAGCGGCTGTCGTGCATGCGTGGGGCGGAGGCACGACAGCCGTGGCCGCCTTGCCATGCGGCCGGGAATCAGAACAGTACGAAGGTCTTGCGCAAGAGGCTGCGGATGTGCCACACGCCTTCCGTGCCAGGCTGGAAGTAAAAGGTATCGCCGGGGCCCCCTTCAATGGTTTGCCCCTCGTCAGTGGTGAACGAGCATTCGCCCGACAGGATGTGCATCATTTCCCCAGCGGGGTTCTTGCGGCGGAAATGCCCGGGGGTGCATTCCCATATCCCCGCCTGCGTGCCTTCGCGCCCGGGTATCACCTGATAGCGGCCGCGCAGCTTGCATGCCGGCTCGCTCAGCGGTAATTCCACTTGTCCCCAATCATCCAATTCCGACGAGTCAAAAAGTTCGGGGCTCAGTTTGGATACTTTCATCTTGTTCTCTTCGCTATAAAGTGAGGTGAAGGACTGGCTGGCTGCTTATCCATGCAGCAGGGGCGGATACTGCCGCAGCAGTGCCGCCGGCGCTTGCCCGTGCATGGCTTAGAACGATTTGGCCGGGCAGTCGCCTACTTTGCCCCAGGCATTGTTGGGTTCGCAGTATTTGTTGCGAGCAGCCCAGGCGCAGCTGGGCCGGTCGAAAAAGCCTTGTGCGCTGCAAGCCTGCAGGTCTTGTCGCAAGCTGGCCTGCCACGATTGGTTGCGCGGCGTGACCACGGGTGGTGGTGGAGGCGGTGGGGGCGTGATTTCTATGGGCTGCAGTGACGCATTCTGTCCTGACGATGGGGCTCCACCCAGGCCCAGGCCGCTGACATCGGCAATGCCTTGCAAGGCATTGCCACCGCCGGACTGGGCGATCTGCATGGCTTCTTCCATGGTGATGGTCGTGGTGGCCACATCGATATTGGGATTGCTTTTGGTTTCATCCAGCGACTCCTGGGGAATTTCCCAGGCAATCTGGTCCGGTGCTTCGGGGACCCCCAATTGGCCGTTGACCAGAGGCTGCGGCGGTTGGGCGACATAAGGCAGACCATTGGCATCCAGCACCGGCACGGTGGACAGTTCCGGGTATTCCGGCATGGGAGGCGCGACCGGGCCATGGGCGACCAGCCAATCGCCAAGGCGCAGGCCGCCCCAGGCGGACGCACCCGCGGCGATGACTAATATTGCAAAGATAAAACGCCAGGACATCAATCACCTTTTGTCGAAACGAAAAGCCCGGCCAGCACGCAGCCTGGCCTAGGCATGCTGCCCGAAAACATGGCCGCCGTGCTCGCGCATGGCGTGGAATTCCACGCCTGGATAGAGCTCTTGAGCAACGCGCAATTGTGCGGGCGAGCTGGCCAGGAAGGCGGGCGCGTCGACCACATCATAGGCGATGTTGGCGGCATTGGCATTCATGAATTTTCGCAATACCTTAGGGTCTTCGGCTGTAAACCAACGTGCCATGTTGTAACGCGAAGGCATCAGCCGGGCGTCCACCCCATACTCTGTTTTAAGGCGATGGGCGACAACTTCGAATTGCAGTTGCCCGACCGCGCCCAGCAGCATGGCGCCGCCGGCGACTTCCGGCCGGAATACTTGAATGGCGCCTTCTTCGCCTAACTGCGTCAAACCCACCCGCAACTGTTTGGTGCGCAAAGGGTCTTTCACTTCGACGGCCTGGAACAGCTCTGGGGCAAAAAAGGGCAGGCCGGTGAACTGCAGGGTTTCTCCTTCCGTCAACACGTCGCCCAATTGCAGGACCCCATGGTTGGGGATGCCGATGACGTCGCCGGCATAGGCCTCATCCAGCAATTCGCGCCGTTGCGACAGGAAGGAGACAACGTTGTTGGGGCGCATTTCCTTGCCCGTGCGCGCGACCTTCAGCCGCATGCCACGTTCGAAGCGGCCCGAGCTGACGCGCACGAAGGCCACGCGATCGCGGTGGGCGGGGTCCATATTGGCCTGCACTTTGAATACCACGCCACTGAATTTGGGCTCATCGGGCTGCACTTCACGCTGCAGGGCGGTGCGCGGGCCGGGCCGGGGGGCCAGGTCGACCAAGGCGTCCAGCACTTCTTGCACGCCAAAGTTATTGATGGCCGAGCCGAAGAAGACGGGCGTCTGCTTGCCCGCCAGAAAGGCCGCATGGTCGAATTCGGGGGCGGCCGCGGCGATGAGTTCAATCTCTTCGTGGGCTTTGGCGTACGCTTCGCCAAAGCGCTGGGCGATGACCGGGCTGTCGCCTTCGATCAGTTCATCCTCTTGTCCGCGCTTTTCCTGTCCGGCGCGGAAAACACGCATGCGGTGGCGCCGGATGTCGAAGACCCCGCCGAAGCTGCGGCCCATGCCTACCGGCCAGGAGAACGGCACGGCGTCCATCCCCAGGTGGGATTCGATCTCGGACAGCAGATTCAGGGGTTCCTGCACCTCGCGGTCCAGCTTATTGATGAAGGTGATGATGGGCGTATTGCGCGCGCGGCAAACCTGCAGCAGGCGTATGGTCTGCGGTTCGACGCCATTGGCCGCATCAATCACCATCAGCGCGGCATCCACTGCTGTCAGCACCCGGTAGGTGTCTTCAGAAAAGTCCTGGTGGCCCGGTGTGTCCAGCAAATTGATGACGCAATCGCGATACTCCATCTGCATCACCGACGAGGCCACCGAAATGCCGCGCTGCTTTTCGATTTCCATCCAGTCGGATGAAGCATGTCGGCTGGCTTTGCGAGCCTTCACGCTGCCGGCGATCTGTATGGCGCCGGCGAAAAGCAGCAGCTTTTCGGTCAGGGTGGTTTTCCCCGCATCGGGGTGGGAAATAATGGCGAATGTGCGCCTGCGGGCGACTTCTTGCTTGATACTCATGGTTGGATTTTAGCCGCGTTATTTATGATGGCTGAACGAGGCCAGGACCGTGCCGGCCAAAATGAACAAGGCGCCGAAGCTGCGGTTCAGCCAGCGTATGTGGCGCCGGCTGCGCAGCAGCCTCAATATCCGGGACGCCAGCGTGGTATAGCAACCCATGGCGACCAGGTCGGTGAAGCACAGTGTGGCGGCCAGCACGGCATATTGCGGCGCCAAAGGCTGCAAGGGATCCAGAAACTGCGGCACGACGGCCAACAGGAACACGGTGCCCTTGGGGTTCGTGATGTTGATCAGGCAGCCGCGCAGGACAAGCTCCCGTGCCTTGAAAGGTGGTGGCGCGTGCGGCTGGACGTCGACGGGGGCCGCGTCAGTGCGAAATTGCTTCCAGCCCAAATAAATCAGGTAGAGCACGCCCAGCCATTTGACGATGCCAAAGGCCAGCTCGGACGCTGCCAGCAGCGCGCCCAGCCCCACCGCCACAATCAGGAATTGCGTCAATATGCCCAGTATCAGGCCCACTGTCGTCCAGTAGCCGCGCCGGAAGCCATATTTCAGCCCGGACGCCATGGCCGAGATGGCGCCTGGCCCGGGCGAAAAGGAAATCGCCCAGGAAGCTGCGAGAAAAGCGAGCCAGGTGGAAAGCGACATAGGTGTCAATCCGGATTTGACCGTGGACGGGTATCGACGTGCGGCAGCGTCGCCTTATTTGCTCAATAAGGCGGCACGTTGGCCGTTGCCCGCGCGAGGCTCCACGGCTTGCCGCGACCTGCTGCGGCCGTCGGCTGCCGCGGCTTGCCGTTCCGTCGGGCGGCGATCCGTCGGGCGGCGATCCGTCGAGTGTCCTTGCGTCGGGCGCCCCTGTGCCGGGCGCCCCTGGCCACCGCCGCTTTCATTGCGTGCGCGTCCTTCCTGACGACCGCCGGCTGAACGGCGGCGGGCGTCGCCGGCGCCGCCAGTGCGCGCGCCAGACCCGCCCCGGCCATTCCTGTCGCGGCCCGGCCGATCGCGGCCCGACCTTTCATCATCGCGGTCGCGCGAATGTACGGACTCCGCCTTTACCATATCGGGCGACCAGCCTTCGATGGTCGTGCGCTCGATCGGGCGCTTGATCAATTTCTCGATGGCGCTAAGCAATTTGATCTCGGACCTGTCC
>JAEWEH010000036.1 GCA_023389535.1 Pseudomonadota bacterium | reverse complement strand
GCCCATGGCCAGCATTTGCTGCTCTCCACCCGACAAGGTGCCGGCCATCTGGTTACGCCGCTCGGCCAGTCGGGGAAATAAATCGTGGATCTCTTCCAGCGCAACCTTGGGCACAATGCCGCTACGCTTGGCGTAAGCGCCTATCGTCAGATTTTCCTGGACGGTCAAAGAGGGGAACACCCTGCGCCCTTCCGGCACCACCGCGATACCCCGCCCCACAATCTCCATGGGCGAGCAGCCGGTGAGCTCCTGCTCGGCGAAGCTGATGCTGCCCCTTGAAGGCTGCAGCAGGCCGGAGATCGTCTTGATCGTGGTGCTTTTGCCTGCACCGTTGCGCCCCAGCAGGCAAACGACCTCGCCATCCCGCACTTCCAGATCTATGCCGAACAGGACTGCAGCGGCGCCATAAGCCGCATGGACATCGGACAATCGGAGCAGCGGCGAACCGGCCATATTTCCCTCGGTGCGTCGGATTCATAAGCCAGAAAAAATTCTGGGATGATTTTTTAATTGACTAAATAATCCACAATAATTATTTCCCTGTCAATAAAATATGAGCTGGGATTTTTACCTAGTCATTAATAAGGTGAATATCTGCCGCACCCGATGGGCGTGATCCAGTCCGCCGGCGTCAAGCCGGCGACATGCACGTCCGTCGACGCGCAGAAGCGCGCTACAGCGTTCAGGACAGCATGCTGCGCGAAAGAACTTCGCTCACCATCGGCATCTCGCGCGGGCGCTGCCGCCGCCGCGTCACCGGCGCTTCTCCGGTGTAAACAAGCTTAATAAATCGGCGGAGAAATCACCCACACCACCACGGTCTCGGACTCAGTGGGATTGGCCCAGCGGAAAGGCTCCCTGACGATGCGGAAACTATCGCCCGCGTTCAGCCGGAACTTCTCCTCGCCTATCCACACATCAAGAGAGCCTTTGACCACATACCCCTCTTCTTCGGTGTCACGTAGCGAAAACTGAGTACGCTTGGCACCCGCGGCAAATACACTGAGAAAGGTTTCGAAGGTTCCACCGATGTCGGGGGATAGCAGTTCTTCTACCAGCCCATCGGTTTCCGTGCCAAGTCGCCGACGGCCATTTTTTCTAACGACGCGGCCGCGCTCCCGGGCGGGGATTTCGTCAAGCAAAAAGAACCAGCCTAGTTGGACGTCAAGCTCTCGGGCTATCGCCTTCAGGTCGGCGATCGAAGGTTCGGCATGCCCCCGCTCCAGTTGGCTGATGAAGCTGACCGATCTGCCTATCACTGCGCCAATATCCGCCAGAGACTTACCGCGCGCCTTCCTCAGCTTGCGGATTTCTTCACCGAGGCGACCGCCTTCACTGAGACCGTTGAGGGGCTTTTTCTTGGACTTGACTGCCGGCCGGTCGGCTGTAGAACGGGTCGAGACCAGATTGCTGATTGCAGGCTTGTTCATTGCTCCCTTCGTTGTTTTCTGTCGACGAAATATCTTAACCCCATTTTTTAAAGTCTAAAAAAATAAAATCGGCTGTCCTGATGAAATTAGGGATTGATATTTTTTTACTTTGGTAGAAAAATTGTGGGTATATTTTTTTCACTGAAAAACTTATCAACCATATTTTTACCAACGCACGAGGTGACGAGACATGACGATCCAGCTTCCTTCGCAGGCAGACGTTGTCATCATAGGCGGGGGGGTGGTCGGCTGCTCGATCGCCTACCACCTGACCAAGCTGGGCATACGCGATGTCGTCCTGCTGGAACGCAAGCAGCTGACTTGTGGCACTACTTGGCATGCCGCTGGGTTGGTCGGCCAGCTGCGCTCCACCCGCAACCTCACGGAACTGGCCAAGTACACCTCTGACCTTATCTATCGTCTGGAAGAGGAAACGGGGCAAAGCACGGGCTTCAAGCAGAACGGCTCATTCTCGGTAGCGCTGAACCCGGAACGCATGGAAGAATTGAAGCGACAAGCGTCCATGGCCAGAAACTTCGGCCTGGAAGTCGATGTCGTCTCTCCCCGGGACATTATTGACCACTATCCCTATCTGAACCTGGATGGCGTCGAAGGCGGCGTTTTCCTGCCCAAGGACGGTCAATGCAATCCGGTCGACGTAACCGCCGCCTACGCCAAGGGCGCACGCATGGGCGGCGCCCGGATCATTGAAAATATCAAGGTCACGCGCATACTCAAGGAAAATGGCCGCGCGACCGGCGTCGTGACCGACCACGGCGATATACGCAGCTCCACGGTCGTGATCGCCGCCGGCATGTGGTCGTACGAACTGGGCCGGCAGACGGGCGTCAACCTGCCGCTGCATGCGGCGGAACACTTCTACATCGTCACGGATACGATCAAGGATTTGCCCGGCAACTTGCCGGTGCTGCGCATACCGGATGAGTGGGCCTACTACAAGGAAGACGCGGGCAAGATATTGCTGGGCTGCTTTGAACCCGTGGCCAAGCCGTGGGGCATGAACGGCATCAGGGAAGACTTCTGCTTCGACTCGTTGCCTGAAGACATGGATCACTTCATGCCCGCCCTGGAAATGGCCGCCGCGCGCATGCCCGTCCTGGAACAGACCGGCATCCAGACCTGGTTCAACGGGCCTGAAAGCTTCACGCCGGACGACCGCTACCTGCTGGGGGAAACCCCGGAGATCAAAGACCTGTTCGTCGCTTGCGGCTTCAATTCGATTGGCATACAAAGCTCCGGCGGAGCGGGCAAAGTGCTGGCCGAATGGATCAGGGACCGCCACCCTCCCCTCGACTTGGTCGATATCGAAGTGCAGCGCATGAACCCGTTCCAGGGCAGCCGCCAGTACCTGAAAGACCGTACCGTCGAGACTTTGGGGCTTCTGTATAAAACCCATTGGCCTTTCTACCAGTACAAGACGGCTCGGGGCGCGCGCCGTACGCCTTTTCACGACCGGCTCAAGGCCGCCGGCGCCTGCCATGGAGAGCTGGCCGGATGGGAAAGGCCGAACTGGTTCGCCCCCGAAGGCGTCAAGCCCGAATATGAATACAGCTACGGCAAGCAAAACTGGTTTCCCTACGTAGCCGCAGAATGCCGTGCCACGCGTGATGCCGTCGCTCTCTACGACCAAAGCACCATGACCAAGTTCATCGTCGAGGGCCGCGATGCCCTGCGAGTACTGGAAACCGTGTCCGCCAATCGCATCGATGTGCCGACCAACAAGCTCGTCTATACGCAATGGCTGAACGAGCGCGGCGGCATCGAAGCCGACCTGACCATCACACGCTTGCGCGAAGACCAGTTCATGGTGGTGTCGTCGGCGCCGACCCACTTCCGTGATCTTGCCTATTTGCGCCGCCACGTCGACGCGGCCGGCCATTGCTTCTTGACGGACCAGACCGCCGGCATTCCCATGCTGGGGCTCATGGGGCCCAATTCGCGCAGCCTGCTGGAGCAGATCTCGCCTTATACGGACTTTTCCAATGAGGCCTTCCCTTTCGGTACCTCCCAGATCATCGAAATCGGCTACGCGCAGGTGCGCGCCAGCCGCATCACCTATGTCGGCGAGCTGGGCTGGGAACTTTACATACCGGGCGAATTCGCCATGCACGTATTCGAGAAAATAACCGAGGCCGGCCCGGCCCATGGCCTGACATTCGCCGGCATGCATGCCCTGAATGCCTGCCGCATGGAAAAGGGCTATCGGCATTGGGGCGACGATATTTCCGTAGAAGACACACCGCTGGAAGGCGGACTGGGCTTCGCCGTGGCCTGGGACAAGCCTTATGATTTTATCGGCAAGCAGGCTTTGCTGCGGCAGCGCGAACAAGGCGGACTGCACAAGCGCTTGCTGCAGTTCCGCCTGGAGGACACGGACCGCCTGCTCTACAAAGAAGAGCCAATATGGGTCAATGGCAGGCGCGCGGGTGCAATCACATCCGGAATGTATGGCCATCGTGTCGACGCTTCCCTGGGAATGGGTTATGTCCGTGCGGAGGAGCCCATCACCCCCGCCTGGATCGCCGAGCAGAAGTTCGAGATAGAAATCGGTTGGGAACGCTATGCGGCGCATGCGCAGCTTGCGCCTTTCTATGATCCCAAAGG
>JAEWEH010000005.1 GCA_023389535.1 Pseudomonadota bacterium | reverse complement strand
CCTCGGGGGATACCTTGAAGAAACGCAAGGAAGACGTATGGAAATCCCTGGATGCGCAGCGCGAAGCCATCGATCTGTTGCAGGACAAGCCGGAAGAGGGCGCCAAGCTGATCGCCAGCTACTTCATCGCCGAGCCCACGCTGAAGACCTTGAAGCATGGTGAAGTTCCGCGCGAAGACGTGATCCGCGATGCGATCAAGAGCCAGACCTTCAGCCCCGTACTGACTGACAAGGAATTGGTGCGCATGCAGGAAATTGCAGACATCATGCAGGCCGACGGTTCGCTCAAGACGCGCGACGGCAGCAAGTTCGATGTCAGCACCATCATCGACCTGGAATGGCAGAAGGCGCGCAAGCTGTAAACTGTCGCGCCCGCCCATAGAACCGAAACGCGGCGCCGGCCTGGCCGCCGCGTTTCTCCCGTACCTTCCAAGATGGCCGGCTAGGGGCGGTTAACGCTAAAGAGCTCTTTTGGCGTTAACTGTTCCTAAACGGCCACTGCTGTTTCCAACATTACATGAGCTCTCAGATCAGAATTTCCGGCAGTAGAAAGAAGTTGGCCATGGTCGTCGCCATATTGGCCATTTTGCTGCTATGGCAAATCGCCGCGTGGTTTCTTCCTGACTTCCTGATGCCGGGCGTGCCCACCGTCATCGTCCGTTTGTGGAACGATGTGCAATCGGCTGATTTTCGCGAGGCCTTGTCTGGCAGCCTGGTCAGGCTGGGTTTCGGCTATGGGGCCGCGCTGCTGTTCGGCGTGGGCTTTGGCCTGGTAGGCGGTGTGCTGTTCTTCTTTCGCGAAGTGTTGAAGTCGGCCATCATCATCTTGCAATCCATACCGTCCATTGCCTGGGTGCCGCTGTTCCTGATCATGATGGGATTCGGCAATCTTCCGATTATCGTCGTCATCGCTCTGGCGGCCTTTTTCCCAGCTGCGCTATCGGTGATGAACGCCACGGAAAGCGTGCTGAATGTGCATGTGTCGGCCGCGCGCGTCATGGGCGCGGGCCGTTGGGACATGTTGAAGCGTGTGTACCTGCCCGCCGTCATGCCCGAGCTGATCACCGGTGCACAACTGGCTTTCGGCAACGCATGGCGCGCTTTGATATCGGCTGAAATGCTGATCGGCTTCGGCAAGGGCCTGGGGCGTTCGCTGGCCTATGCGGGCGAGACTGCGGATATGGTCGGCGTCATGGCCAACATCCTGACGATTGCCATCTTAGCCACCCTGATTGATCTGGTGATTCTGGAAAACCTGAAGCGCCGCTTGTTGCGCTACCAATACGTTTGACGGTCCCGATATGATGGCATCCCGCAAGCTGCATCGCCTGTTTCCACGTAAATGCCTGGTGATGGCCGGCATGTTGGCGCTGGCTGGCGCCGGGGTATTGGGGCAAAGCACGCAAGCGGCGTCCAACCCGTCCGACTCCAATGCGGCGGCAACGGGCGGCGAACTGGTGCTTGCCTTACCCTATGTGGTACCGCCGTTCGTGGGTGGTTCCAAGGTGCGTACGCCCGAGAGCCCGGACACCGCTTTGGCCGAAGAAGTGGCCCAGGCTTTGAATGCCCGCTTGCGCACCGTACCTGCCGCGCCGGCGGGGGCCCCCGCCGCGGCCTTTGCGCCCGCCGCCCGGATCACGCTGGCGTATTTCGCCCCCGGGCAACCCACGCCCGCGTCCTATGTGGCCGTGCCCACCGGGTATGTCGCAAGGCCCATGGCCATCATGCGCAGCGACACCGACATCAAGACCTGGGACCAGCTTCGGGGCCGGACAGTATGCCTGTCCGAAGGCGGCTTGTACGCCGGAATGGTCGCGACACGCTACGCAGCGATTGAAAAAGTCTACAAGGCGCCGGCGGACTCGCTGATGGCCTTGCGCACCGGCGAGTGCGATGCCGCAGTGCATGACGACTTCATGCTGAAAGAACTGCTGAAATTGCCTGAGTGGAAAAAATTTTCCGCCAGCCTGCCGCCCGGGGATCAAGCGGCATCCGCTTTTTTAATACCACAGAACGATGTTGATACGCTTGCCACACTAAAGCGTCTGACGACGAAATGGAAGTCGGCACGGCACCTGGCCGCGCTCAACAAGGAACGGGTGCGCGATATTGCCTTTGAAGTGTATCTGGATCAGGTGGTGGCCGACTGCCACTAACAAATGATTCGATAAAAACCGCCGTGGGTTCATCTGCCGCTACCGTCGCAAGAACAGGCTTTTCCTCCAGTTTCGGGGTGCTGGCGGCCACCCTTGGTTCGGCGGTCGGTCTGGGTAACTTGTGGAAGTTTCCTTACCTCACTGGCGCCAATGGCGGCGCGGGATTTCTTCTGATTTACCTGTTGGCCACATTCCTGATCGGTTTGCCCGTCATGATTGCCGAAATCGCGATCGGCCGCCGCGCCAAGGCCAACCCTATCACGGCGTTGCAGAATTTAGCGCCTGCGCGCGCGCCCTGGTGGCTGATAGGCCTGTCCGGCATGGTGGCTGCCTTCCTGATTCTTTCCTTTTATTCCGAGGTCGTCGCCTGGGTCTTTGCCTA
>JAEWEH010000003.1 GCA_023389535.1 Pseudomonadota bacterium | reverse complement strand
CCGGCCGGAAATTTTCCACGACGACATCGCAATCGGGCAGCAGACGCTCCAGCACCGCCTTAGCCTGCGGCTTGCGCAAATCCAGCGTGATGCCGCGCTTGTTGCGGTTGGTGACTTTCCACCACAGCGGCACACCGTCCTTATGCGGCGCCAGGGCGCGCAGGCCATCTCCAATGCCCGGCAATTCCACCTTGATGACATCCGCCCCCAGATCGGCCAGCAGCGTGGACGCGTAAGGGCCGGCAATAACCGTGGATAAATCGAGAATGCGCAGCCCGTGCAGCGGGCCATGAGATTGTTCGGCAGCCAAGATTCCTGTCTCCCCATTGATCTGTAGACGATTCTAGGGATTTCAATCTATGATGGATACGCAGTATTTAGATACCAGCTATGCATAGGTTGCAATGCTTGAATGAGCTTTGGCGTCACGGTAGCGGCAGCAGCCACAACTCGGAATGGGTCCCAGGCTCTGAAAAAGGGCTGCATTCTTGTAAGGAGGCATCGTAATGGCCGAACTCCCCGCCACGTCCGTCGCCATCCCTGGCTTGAAGGCGGCCATCATGGTCGCCAGCCATGGCAGCTTCCTGCGCGCGGCGATTTCCATGGGCATGTCGCAATCCCAGCTCAGCCGGCAAGTAGGCACGCTGGAAACGCATCTGCAGCAGAAGCTGTTCCACCGCCACGGCCGGGGCGTCGTACTGACAGATTTCGGGCAACGCATCATGCCGCGCATTCAGTCACTGATCGCAGAACTGGAAGCCTTCGAAGCCCTTGCCCGCGATGCCCGAGCCCAACTGTCGGGCGATGTCGCCGTCGGCGTCATTCCCCTGGCGTCCCGGCATCTGGCATCCAGCCTGGTGCGCCGCCTGCAATCCAGTCATCCTGGCATCCGCCTGCGCATGCTCGAGGCCTACAGCGGCCAGATCGAAGAATGGCTGAGTTCCGGCCGTATCGATATCGGCGTGTTCAACCGCTATGGCAAAGTCCGGCCGGCGCATGCGGATCCACTGATGCACGGCTATGTATCCGTCATCGGCGCCCCCGATCACGCGCTGTTCCGGCAAAAAGACATCGCCTTCGACGCCCTGAAGAACGTGCCCATCGCCATGCCCGCAAGGCCCAACAGCCTGACCGACCACATGCTGGCCGCAGCGGCCAGCCGCAACATCGCACTCAACATCGCCCTGGAAGCCGGCACCTCGTCCCTGATCCAGGAAGCCATGCTGGCCTCGGGCCTGGTCACCCTATCCCCCGCCGGCACCTATGCCCAAGCCATCAGCGACAACCGCCTCACGGCCCGCCGCCTGCGGAGTCCGGGCGTCGAGCAGACCACCTGGATCGCCACTTCTACCCAGCACCCTGTGTCATCAGCGGCGCGGGCGGTGGAGAAGCTGATCAAGGAGATTCTTTATAGTTCGGGGGGGTGATATTCGATAAGCGGACGCAGAGGAACAGATGGCGCATATGCGCGATGATTTGTTTCAGCGGAAAAGCGCATGCCCCCAGCCTTAAACAGCCGGGGTTTTTTATGCCTCCGCGGACAAATTCGTCCAATTTTTTTCTTCTTCTGACTGAGTTAGTTTATCTGCCTGCGAATCGAAAGCGGGTGAATGGCTGTGTCTCTGGTAATGGCCCCTGGGGCTGCCCTTCGCCGCACGGCATGTTATGAACAAGATATCCCGAACGCTATCGACCGCAAGGCTGCCAACCGCCCGCTTTGACATGGCATTAGATCGCCTGAACGCAAACCAGAGTACCGAGCAATAAGCCAAAATATCATTACAAAACGTAGCTACAAAAGGTGTACAATGAAGCTCGAATGGGATGCCGAGAAAGCGACACGAAATTTACAAAAGCACGGTATAGCGTTCGAAGATGCCGCGTTAGTCTTCTATGACGTGGGACGGATCGAGGCCTACGACAGACGGGGACATTATGCTGAGGACCGTTGGATCACAATCGGGTTAGCCTGGTCGGTGCTTCTGTATGTGGTCTATACCATTCGCAACGGGGATACCCTGCGACTGATCTCTGCAAGGAAAGCCAATGCCAAAGAAAGACAGCACTATCGTGAAGCAAACACTTGATCTGAAAAAGCCACCTTATCCGAGCATGGAACAACGAGCTCGGCTGGATGCTGTCGCTGCGATGCCGGACAGCAAGATCGATTACAGCGACGCGCAAAGTCAGCCTGATGCGACTTGGATGAAAGCCGTCAATATGCCGCACAGAAAACAGCAAGTCACACTACGTCTTGACGCAGATGTGCTTGAGTTTTTCAAACACTCCGGCAAACGCTATCAGACCCGAATCAATGCCGTGTTGCGTTCTTATGTCGAAGCGCAGAAGTCCCATCGCGGATAGACCGGCTATAGGTATGGCGCGTGGGATCGTCCTGGGGAAACTCCAAGCGCGTGAGCAAATTTCACGCATGCCGAGGGTGAGGGATTCGGGATATAGATATTCCGGCATGCTGTAGCCCAGACCACGGTATCCAGAGTACTACCCCAACGGCCGCAACGCAGCCTCCGGCTCGCGGCCCAGAATCTTGAAGAAGGCCCTTGCCGCCCCAGTCGGGCGGCGTTTGCCTTGCTCCCAATTGCGTATCGTTTCAATAGGCACATCAATCCGTTCGGCCAACTGGGACTAACTTAGCCGCAAACGTCTGCGAACGCGTACCGCAAACTTCGCAGCATCTTGCAATGCATCATTGTCGTCAGTCAACTGCTACGCGGCAATTTGCCGTTCCGTCGCGGCGCCGATCCTGGTGTAGCTCAAGAATTCTATGTAGCTGCCGTTAAAGGTAGTTGAAGGAGGAGCGCGCCAGCAAGACCTTGGTTGTGACAAGCAAGAATCTTCCGCGGCCACCCTAAACATAGGCCGACCAATGCCGTAAACCAGCATGAACAGGAAATATGGGGCCTGTCCGACACTCAAGTGAAGGATCAGGACTTCCACCCAAGCGGGCTTTCCTGGCTAAACCGGCAGTAACAAGCCGCTGCCATTTTCCTACAGGAGCAATCCATGTCTGTTATCAACACCAACTACCTGGCTCTGGTTTCCCAGAACAACCTGACCAA
>JAEWEH010000002.1 GCA_023389535.1 Pseudomonadota bacterium | reverse complement strand
AAGAGCACGCGCGGCAGCCGAATCTCGATCAGGATGTTATGCAGCAATGCATCGCCGGGACCGACGTCGCCCCATAGCAGGCCGGGCAAGCGGGCCCAGGGGATGAACACCGCCCCGCCGGCAGTGGCGGCCAAGGCGGCCATCACCAGGCAGCATGCCAATACCATCAGCACCGGCTGCGGGGCCAGCTTCCCGGAATCAGATAGCAAGCGCATAATGAATACGGTTATCTCGCCGCTTCTTTCAGTTGTTCTATGGCCAAGCCGACACGCGGGCCCAATCCCAATATTAGCAGGTCGTCCATGGCCAGAATGCGATCCTCCCGGGCAGCGGGTGTGGTGGCGATGCCCGCGCCGGCCTTCACTTTATCGATACCGCCCGCCGCCTTCGCCGAGGCCGCAGAGATAATGATCATGTCGGGCTGCAGGGTGGCCAGGCCCTCTGCGGATATCGGCTTATAGCCTTGCTGCGATGCCAGCACATTTTCAAGACCGGCCAGATGCAGTACCGCGTTCGCTGCGGTATCGCCGCCTGCGGCCATCATGGGCCCGGTGCGATTGAGCAGCACCAAAGCACGGCGCGGTGTGCTCGGCACAGCCTGGGCCTTCTGGACTTCGCGGCGAACCTGAGCGATGAGCTTTTCCCCTTCCTGGGGCACTTCGAGCTCTTTGGCTATCTGTTCGATGCGCTTGTATAGCGATTCAACGGAAGGAGAATCCGAAACCACTTCCAGATCTATGCCCAAGTCGCGCAAGCGTTCGAGCGCCTTCGGCGGACCCGCATTTTCAGAGGCCAGGACCAGGTCCGGACTCATCGCGATCACCCCTTCCACCGGCACGCTGCGGTAATAGCCCACACGCGGCAACTTCAGGGCGGCTGCCGGATAGATGCTTGAATCATCGGCTGCAACCAGACGCTTCCCCTGGCCCAGGTCGTAGATAATTTCCGTGACGCTGCCGCCCAGTCCCACTACCCGCTGCGGGTCAGCATGAGCGACGCCCATCGCCAACCCCAGCGACAGGCACCAGGCCGTTAAACGAACCAGCATGCTATGCCGCCAGCGGCAGCGGGCAATAGCCCACCAATAATGTACGCCAACTGCTGAGTTCCGGAATGCCCGGCTTCCGGGCCCCGAAGAACTGCACGATCATATCGCCGTTGTCCGCAAAGCATTCCAGCGATGTCACCCAGCCGTCCTTGGAAGGCTTGTTGACAATCCAGGTGGAGGCAATGGCGGTGGTGTCCAGATGCAGGTTGAAATGCGGCTCCAGCACGTTGAACCAGGGCCCGGTGCGCATTAATTTTTTCACGGGTCCCGAGTGGATCTGTATCATGCCGTGATTGCCGACGAAGCACATGAACGGAATATCGCGCTCGGCCACTTCGGTCAACATGCGTTCCGCGAGGTCATTATCGAGCTGCTGGGCCAGGTCGGCGCCGACCGCCCGCAAGGCGGTCAGGCGAGACACATTATGCTTTAGCAACAGACTATGGAATTGGTGTGTGTCTTCCATCGCCAGCCAATCGGAGCGCAGTGCCGGCGGAGCCTGCTTCTGCGTCGTGTCCGGCTTGGCCGCCCGAGGCTGGACGTCCGGCCACAGCGGCGCAGGCTGGGCGTATTTCTCTACCAACGCTTGATAGGCCTGCTTGTTGCTTTCTTCGGTCATGTAGACTTTGTGGATGGCATCCCCCGCAGTATCAAAGAACTGCAGGCTGAGCCGGCCTCCGTCATTCACGGCCCAGATGCTTTTCCAGTCCCCGAAAAACATGCGCAGATCGATATCGGGTCCAAGGACAATGCCCATGGTCTTGCCCGCACGTATCTCTTCGTACCGGCCATGGCGTTCATGTACGCACCAGTCATTGCGCGTCAGCGCCATTACGCGCCCCAGACTGCCCAACTCCTTGAAAATCTCTTGCGCTGGCTCGCGCAAAGGGATGGACTGGATTTCGCCGCAGCCGGCCGCCACCAGTTCCATTTCGCTGACCGACATCTGTTCGGCCAGATTCCGGATGCGCGCTTTGGGCTGCACCGCTTTCAGGGCTGCATAGCGTTCGCGCAGCGGAATCGCCTGCTCGTCAAATACCGCGGTCATAAAGCTTTCACCTTGTCGAAAGTAATCATCAACTCAATCATACCTAAATAAGAATTATTCCAATTTAAAACCATAGGGATATTCGTTCAAGCTCAATATTGATATGTAAGGCTTACGCGCACACTGCGCCCCGGTTGCGTATAGCTGTCGATGGCATTGGGAATGGCGCTGGAACCGGCCGTGGGCACATCCAGGGCGTTCCAGTATTTCTTGTCGAAGACGTTATATACGCCGGCCTGCAGGCGCAAGCCTTTCACCGATTGCGGGGTCAGCCAGGCGGTGATGTCCAGCAAACCGTAGCCCGGCGCCTGGAAGTCGGGGTTCGGTGCGTCGTCGCCGTACTCGACTTCGCTGCGCCGCTTCGCCAAGGTCAATATGCTTTCCACGCCCCACTGATCCTGCTTGTAGCCCAGCGCGACGATGGCTTTCAAGGGCGCTACCGAGTTCAGATAGGTGTCGCGCTCCTGATCCTTGCCGCGCGTCCAGGCCAGAGAACCCCAGCTATACCAGTTTTTGTCGAACGCCCATTGACCGCTTAGTTCCGCCCCGTAGATGCGCACACGCGCGCGATTTTCCCAATGGTAGACCGTTCCGTAATTGTCCAGCGCCCATTGAGGGTCGCGGCCGGCTGCGCCAGCGCTGTACTGCACCGAATCGATGTAGTCCCTATAGCGGGTATCAAAGATAGCCAGACGCACGCCGCGTTCGCTGTCGCCGGCTTCCGCCCCCAGTTCCCAGCCGCGGCTGATTTCGGGCTTCAGGTCGGGGTTGCCCAGGGACAGATAGGACCCGGGGGCGCCATAACTAAGGAACAACTGGGTCGCGTTGGGGGCCTTGAATCCATAGCCGTACTTGGCGAAGAAGGCCAGGTCCTCTCTTGGCCTATAAGTGGCAAGCAGCGATGGCGATACCCGTTGGCCGCTGTTGTCAGAGAAGGAAATAATCCCCGCATTGGGATTGTTGCCATACTGGCCGCCCATTTTCGGTTTCTGACGGTATGCGTCAAAGCGCAGTGCCGGGGTCAGCGCATACTTGCCTTCCGCCCAGGAAATTTCGTCCTGCAACCAAAGTGCGTACTGGTTCCCTTTGGCGCGCGGCATATCTGACTGATTGGTATGCAGCATCGGGCAGCCGGCGGGCGGGCAGTTGTCTATGCCTCGCGATTCCTGTTTAGTGTCGTTGGACACCCATTCACCGCCCGCCGACCAGCGATGCGTGACCACGCCGCCGTCGATGAAGCCGCCCCAGGCCGTCAGCAGCCCGACATTGTCTTCTTGCATGGAGTTTGTTCGATTATAGAAACCGCGGCCCACCGCCGACGTCCGGTTGGCGGTGAAACCGTCTTCCTGGTAGACCCGCTGCCAGTACAGCTTGGCTTCCCCATGATCCAAAAGAGAATTCGCATCGACGGACTGGTATTGGTAGCCGAGCACGACGCGGTCTCTTTCGTTTTCCTTTTGCTTGGTGCTCTGCCCCGGCGCGTAGCTGCGGCCGGGCTCTTTCAGATAGTCGATGGTCGTGGAACGGCGGAATGCGTCGGCGGCCACGCTGACCATGTGCTCCGCGCCAAAGTCCTGCTCCAGCTTGACCATGACATTATTCTGCTTATAGTCAGCGGGATCCGGGCGTTCGCGTGTAGGCCCCAGCCCCCCTTTCCTCCCCATATTATCCAGCTCGTGGCCCTTGCGGTGCCCTGCCTGCAGCAACCACCGCGTGCCTTCGCCCAGACGGCCGGCCAATGCGGCATCGGCGCCTATGCTGTCGTCCGCGCCGTTATATCCCGATTTCAACAAGGCGCCGAAATCCTTGCCCGGCGTCAGCAGATCGCGCGGCGACAAGGTGCGTAGGTCCAGGTAGCCGATCAACGAACCGGACTGCGTAGAGCCGGCGCCGCGGACTAGATCAATGGCCGACAAGGAGTTGAAGGCGATGGTATCCAGGCCGCCATCGGCATCGCGCGCGCCGTCCTGCAGCCAGGGCACGCGAATGCCGTCCACCCGGGTGACGACCCGGTCACCGTCCAGGCCGCGTATGTTGACGCTGTTGTTCTGCGTATTGAAATTGACGCCAGGCTCGCCCCGCTTGGAAAAATCTTCCCAGCTTTCGATGGCACGCTGATCCAATTGCTGCCGAGTGGTAATAGTCGTGCCCTCTGGTAGATCGGCAAGCAGTGAATCGCCTTGCACTCGTAGCGGAGCCAGGGTGTGCACGTCGGCACCTGGCTGTTCTCGCGTATTCAAAAATGGCGCATTTTGCTGCGCGCCCGCTTGGCTTGCCGCTACCGCCAAAAACACCCCACCCCACCAGATCGACGATTTCCCCATGTTTATATCTGCCTAAGCTCCAGGTTTAATGAAGTCGAAAATGATAACGATTTTTATTTATATTAGCAACAAAGGCTCACACACATAGAAACTAAACGGCATTCAGGCCAAGAGTCCTCGTCCCTGCCTGGATGTAGTGGGCATGCGGCGGGTAAAAAAAAACGCCCTCGCGGGCGTCTTAAGCGGCACGCCGCCCGGCCTTGCCGGTGGCGTGCAGCGTCTCTGCTTAGTAAGGGCGGCGCCCTTCGATCAGTTCTTGGATTGATCGACCAGCTTGTTGGCGGCGATCCAGGGCATCATGGCGCGCAGCTTGCCGCCCACCTGCTCGATCTGCGATTCCGCATTGATGCGGCGACGCGAGGTCAGCGTCGGAGCGCCAGCGGCGTTTTCGATGATGAAGCTCTTGGCGTATTCGCCGGTCTGGATGTCCGCCAGGCACTTGCGCATGGCGGCACGCGTTTCTTCGGTGACGATGCGCGGGCCAGTTACATATTCGCCATACTCGGCATTGTTGGAGATCGAGTAGTTCATGTTGGCGATGCCGCCTTCGTAGATCAGGTCGACAATCAGCTTCAGTTCGTGCAGGCACTCGAAGTAGGCCATTTCAGGCGCGTAGCCCGCTTCGACCAGAGTTTCGAAGCCAGCCTTGATCAGCTCGACCGTACCGCCGCACAGGACCGCCTGTTCGCCGAACAAGTCGGTTTCGGTTTCTTCGCGGAAGTTGGTTTCGATGATGCCCGCGCGGCCGCTGCCGATGGCGCATGCATACGACAAGGCGATATCGCGCGCGGCACCGGAGGTGTCCTGGTGCACGGCAACCAGCGCGGGAACGCCGCCGCCCTGGCTGTAGGTACCACGCACGGTGTGGCCGGGAGCCTTCGGGGCGACCATGATGACGTCGATGTCGGCGCGCG
>JAEWEH010000472.1 GCA_023389535.1 Pseudomonadota bacterium | reverse complement strand
GTCCACCAGGCGATAAGCAGCCAGATAATGTGCTTGGTGGCTTTCAACCGAATTTTGCGCAGATTCCAGGGCTGTTCGTCCAGGCGTATGCGGGCCAGCCTGTCGCCTTCGATGCGGCGCTCCACCCACATGAAGATTTCGGTGTACACCGTTTGCGGACAGGCATAGCCACAGAACAAGCGCCCGGCCATCGCGGTAAACAGAAACAGCGCAAAGGCTGAAATGACCAGCAGCACCGCCAGATAGATGACGTCCTGCGGCCAGAGCACCATGCCGAAAATATAGAATTTACGGGCGCCCAGGTCGAACAGCACGGCCTGCCGGCCGTTCCATTGCAACCAGGGCAAGCCGTAAAAGATCAGCTGGGTGACGAACACCATGATGATGCGCCAGCGTGCATACAAACCCGAGACGGATCTTGGGTATATCTTGCTGCGCACATCGGACAGCGCTTTTTCCACGTGGGGGGAAGCCCCCCCGCCGCCCACCTTGGTGACCCTCGGCGGCTGCCAGGCCGGTACAGCCGGCCCTTGCGGAGTTGCGGGGTTTACAGGTGGTTCGCTGCTCATGGTGTTCCTTTCAGTGTTACTTCGATGCGATCGTTGCACCCTGGTTCGACAGACCCCACACCCAGGCGGTCAACATACGGATCTGGTCCTCGGTAAGAACGCCTTCCTGCGCCGGCATGCGGTTCTCGCGACCATTCAGGATGGTTTCCACGATCGATGCTTCTGAACTGCCGTACAGCCAGACGTTATCGGTCAGGTTGGGCGCACCCATGGCGGTATTGCCCTTGCCGTCCACGCCATGGCAGGCAACGCAGAAATTATCGTAGTGGCGCTTGCCCGGTACGACGCGCAGCGGGTTCGCCGCCAGCCCCGACAGCGAGCGCACGTACTGCGCGATGTCCGAAGCTTCGGCCGGCTTGATCTGCGCGCTCCAGGCCGGCATGATGCCGTGGCGCCCCTTGGTGATGGTATGCAGGATCTGTTCCGGTTCGCCGCCATACAGCCAATCCCCGTCCGCCAGGTTGGGGAAAGCGCCGCTACCGCGCGCGTCCGAGCCGTGGCATTGCGCGCAGTTGTTCAGGAACAGGCGCTGGCCGATTTCGCGCGCCATGTCGTCGGCTGCGATTTCGGGAATGGGCATTTGCTGGTACTTGGCATAGACCGGCTGGATCTGCTCGTTCAAGGCCTGCTGCTGCGCCTTGACCTGTTTTGCGGCGGTATAGCCCAGTGTTCCCTTAAAGGTACCCAGACCCGGATACAGGACGAATATGGCTACGGCAGCAATACAGAGCAGCAGGTAAAACACCGTCCACCAGCGCGGCACGGGGTTGTTCAGCTCGGTCAGGTCGCCGTCCCAGACGTGCCCGGTGTCTTCGGCCTGGGCCACGGTCTTGCCGAGCCAGGCACGTTGCGAAAACAGCAGCCAGACGCAGAATACAATGCCGCCGACTGCTATGGCGGTAATAAAGTAGCTCCAGAAGCTGCTGAAAAAATCACTCATGAGTGACCCCTTTCTTGTTATCCAGGACACGCTCGTCGGGGAGCGCAAAAGGCAGCATGGCGGCCTCGCGGTTCGCGTCGGCACGGCCGCGCGAAAACGCCCACCATACGATGCCGAAAAATGTAGTCATCGCGGCTACGGTCGCCAGGGCATTAAGAATTGCCATCATTGCAGGGCCCCCTCGGCTACCGCCTTGGCGGCTGCTTCGCGGCCCGCCACGCCCAGCCCTTGCAGATAAGCGACGATGGCATCTTCTTCGGTCTTGCCCTTCAGCTGCTCTGGCGCCTTTTCAATTTGCTCGTCGGTATACGGAACACCCAGTGTGCGCAGGGCACGCATGCGGTCCTGCACGTTCACGCCTGCCACCGAGTTGCGCTGCAGCCAGGGATAGGCGGGCATATTGGACTCCTTCACCACGTCGCGCGGATTGCGCAAGTGGATGCGATGCCATTCGTCCGAGTAGCGCTGCCCCACACGTGCCAGATCCGGGCCGGTGCGCTTGGAGCCCCAAAGGAAGGGGTGGTCGTAGCGCGATTCGCCGGCCAGCGAATACGGGCCGTAGCGCTGGACCTCGGAACTGAGCATGCGGATCTGCTGCGAATGGCAGCCGACGCAGCCCTCGCGTATATAGATGTCGCGCCCGATTAGGTTGAGCGGCTCGTAAGGCTCCACCCCCGGTGTGGCGGTGGTCGTGGAGTGCTGGAAGAACAGCGGAACGATTTGCGCCAGACCGGCGAACGAGATCACCGCGATACTCAGGATAATCAACAGACCGACGTTGGTTTCGATCATTTTGTGTGTAAAGCCAGTGCTTTTCTTGGCCATTTGGTACTCCTTAAGCCGTCGCCGAGGCGGGGCCGATAAAGGCCGGATCACGGGCATCCGGACTGAATAGCGGCACTTCGGGGTTGACCTTCACCTGGCCCCGGATGGTCATCCAGGTGTTCCAGGCCATGATGCCCACGCCGGACAGGAAGCACAGTCCGCCCAGAAAACGAATTACATAGAACGGATAGGTGGCCTTGACGGCTTCGACGAAGCTGTAGGTCAGCGTGCCGTCGGCGCCGGTGGCACGCCACATCAGCCCTTGCATCACGCCGGCGATCCACATGGCGCTGATGTACATCACCACACCCAGGGTGGCTATCCAGAAGTGCAGCTCGACCAGCTTCGTGCTGGCCATGGAAGCGCGGCCATAGAGGCGCGGAATCATGTAGTAGAGCGAGCCGAAAGTGATCATCGCCACCCAACCGAGCGCACCCGAGTGCACGTGGCCGACGGTCCAGTCCGTGTAATGGGACAGCGCATTGACGGTCCGTATGGACATCATGGACCCTTCAAACGTCGACATGCCGTAGAAGGACAGCGCCACCACCAGGAATTTCAGGATGGGATCAGTCCGCAGTTTGTGCCAGGCGCCCGACATTGTCATGATGCCGTTGATCATGCCGCCCCAGGAAGGCGCGAGCAGCACCAGCGACAAGGCCATGCCCAGCGATTGCGTCCAGTCGGGTAACGAGGTGTACAGCAGATGGTGCGGACCCGCCCACATGTAGGTAAAGGCCAGCGCCCAGAAGTGGACGATGGACAACCGGTAGGAATAAATCGGGCGCTCGGCCTGCTTGGGCACGAAGTAATACATCATGCC
>JAEWEH010000055.1 GCA_023389535.1 Pseudomonadota bacterium | reverse complement strand
TCGAACACATCGTCGATACGGTGTTGTACTTTGAAGGCGACACGCATTCCTCTTTTCGTCTGGTGCGGGCCTTCAAGAACCGCTATGGCGCCGTGAACGAGCTGGGCGTGTTCGCCATGACCGATCGCGGCTTGCGGGGGGTGGCCAACCCCTCGGCGCTATTCCTTTCCCAGCACGAGCAAAACGTGCCGGGGGCCTGCGTCATGGCGACCCAGGAAGGCACGCGTCCCTTGCTCGTCGAAATTCAGGCGCTGGTGGATACGGCCCATGTACCCAATCCGCGCCGCCTGTCCGTGGGGCTGGAGGGCACCCGGCTGGCCATGCTCCTGGCGGTGCTGCACCGCCATGCGGGCGTGGTGACCTACGATCAAGACGTTTTTGTCAACGCTGTGGGCGGGGTAAAAATCACCGAGCCAGCGGCCGATTTGCCGGTGTTGCTGGCCATCATGTCATCGCTCGGCAACAAGCCCTTGCCCAAAGGCCTGGTGGTCTTCGGCGAGATCGGGCTGGCGGGCGAGATCCGGCCCGCGCCTCGCGGACAGGAGCGCTTGCGCGAAGCCGCCAAGCTGGGCTTCAGCATCGCATTGATCCCCAAGGCCAATGCGCCCAAGCAAGCTATCGAAGGCCTGGACATCTGGGCGGTGGACCGCGTGGATGCCGCCATCGCGCGGCTGCGGGCGGGTGTTTAGCGTCAACAGGCCCCAAGGAAAAACCTGATGTCAGAGTGGTACTTGATCGTTCCGGCGTGCTTGCTGGCCGGCGGTCTGATCGGCTTTACCGGCGGCGTGCTGGGCATTGGGGGCGGCTTGCTGGCCATACCATTGCTCGGCCTGATACTGGGCATGGATCAGCAGTTGGCGCAGGGCACGGCGCTGATCATGGTGCTTCCGGCGGTGCTTATAACGATACGCAAATACAACCAGAACGCGAAGATAGATGTGCGGGCGGCGGCCGCCGGCGCTGCCGGATCGGTCGTGTGCACATGGCTCGGCGCACAGATTGCGTTGGCGCTGGACCCGGTGCTGATGCGGCGCATCTACGCCGGCTTTGTACTGCTGATCGCCATTTTTTATTTCCAGCAAAGCAGCCGGGGCGGTCGCACGAGCGCCGCACAGGCGCCCCGGATGGTGCCCCAGGATCACCATCGAGGCTGGTTTGCCCTGATCGGCATGCTGGCGGGCCTGACGGGCGGTATATTCGGGGTCGGCGGGTCGGTCCTGGTCGTACCCATACTGACCACCGTATTCAGGTTGACGCAGACCGGGGCGCAAGCACTGGCATTGACGATGATCGTGCCGGGCACCCTGGTGGCTTTGGTGGCCTATGCGGCGCATGGGCAGGCGGATTGGGCAGTGGGCATTCCCCTGGCCTTGGGTAGCATCTTCCTTGTCCCTTACGGGGTCAGGCTGGCCTACGCATTGCCGGAACCGCGTCTGAAGCTGACCTTTGCCTGCATGCTTCTTGTTACCATGGTGTTGTTGTTGATCAAGGCCTGAAGGCATGCTTGCCGCTACATTATCGAATATTCTGCTCGGGGTGAAAGCACTGCGTCGCGACTGGCGTTCAGGCGAGTTGCGGCTGTTGATGCTCGCCCTGCTGATCGCGGTGGCGGCCGTGACGGGGGTCGGTTTCCTGTCCGACCGGGTAGGGCGGGCGCTTGAACGCGATTCGGCCCAGATGCTCGGCGGCGATCTGTCCTTGCGGGCCGACGAAGCCATTCCCGGCGAATTCCTGCGGCGCGCCGCCGCGGACCAGTTGCAGACCGCCCAGACGCTGCAGTTCCCATCCATGGTCAGCAGCGACACGGCCTCGCAGCTGGTTGCGCTCAAGGCGGTTTCGGCGGCCTATCCATTGCGCGGCGAACTGCGGCTGGCGGATGAACCGGGCGGGCCTGTCACGGCGATGCAAGGCGCGCCCGAACCCGGCACGGTCTGGGTCGATGCCCAGTCGCTCGCGCTGCTTGGCCTGAAGGTGGGCGAGGCGGCAGAGGTCGGCGATGCCACATTCACCATTTCCCGCATCATTGCCTACGAACCGGATCGCGGCATGCAGTTCATTAATGTCGCGCCGCGGCTGATGATGAATCTCCAGGATCTTCCGAAGACCGGCCTCGTCGTTCCGGGCAGTCGGGTCACTTACTATCTGCTGGTCGCCGGCCAACCCGACCGGGTCGCGGCATACCGCAGCTGGCTGGATGACAACATGGTGCGCGGCCAGCGCCTGAGCACGCTGGAGACCAACAGGCCCGAGGTGCAGCGCGCCTTGACCCGAGCACAGCAGTTCCTGGTGCTGGTCGCCTTGCTGACGGTCATGATCGCCGCCGTGGCCGTGGCCCTGGCGGCCCGCCGCTTCAACCTGCGCCATCGCGACGGCATTGCGGCCATGCGCTGCATGGGCGCGGCGCGAGCCCAGATCAGCCGCATGCTATGGGTGGAATTCATTGTGCTGGGTGCGCTCGCTTCAGCGGCGGGCTCGGCGATCGGCTATGCGGTCCACCAGGGGCTGGCTGCCATCGTGTCGCCGTGGCTGGGGACCCAACTGCCGGCTGCGTCCTGGATGCCGTTGTGGCAAGGCGTGGCTACGGGCATGTTGCTATTGCTGGGGTTTGCCATGCCGCCCCTGGCATCGCTTGCGCGCGTCCCTCCCATCCGCGTGCTGCGACGCGATGCCGCCACGACCGCATCCCGCCCTTGGCCTGCTTATTTGTTGGGGGCGGGCGCCTTCTTTCTGTTGATCCTATGGATCTCGCAAGACTTGCGGCTGAGCCTGGTCATTGTCCTGGGTTTTCTGGCCGCCCTGCTGGTGTTTGCCGTTCTGGCTTTTGTCATGGTGTGGGGGCTTGGACTGCTTCGTCGCCATGCCCTGGGCCATCCGGCCTTGCGCTTCGCGCTGGCCGGGATGGCGCGCCGGCGCAGCCTGACGGTGACGCAGCTTTGCGCGTTGGCCATAGGCTTGATGGTCCTGCTGTTGCTCGGCATCACGCGCAGCGACTTGCTGCAAGGATGGCAAAGCACTCTGCCCCCCGACGCGCCCAATACATTCCTGATCAATATTCAGCCCGACCAGCGCGCCATGCTGACGCAGCGCCTGGATGGCATGATCGGAGGCCAGGTGTCGATGTCGCCCATGGTGCGCGGCCGCCTGCTTACCATCAACGGACGTCAGGTCAGCGCGCACGACTACTCTGACGAACGCGCCCAGCGGATGGTGGATCGGGAATTCAACTTGTCGTACACGGACACCCTGCCAGCCAGCAATAACATGGTCGCCGGCCGCTGGCTGGATCCGGCCAAGCCCGAGGTATCGATAGAAAGCGGGCTGGCGGACACCCTGGGACTCAAAGTGGGCGACACACTGGGTTTCGATGTCGCGGGCAGGGTGGTGCAGGTGGCCATCAGCGGCTTGCGTAAAGTCGATTGGGATTCTTTCCAGGCTAATTTTTTCGCCTTATTGAGTCCATCCGCGCTGCAGGATGCGCCTGCCACGTACATCACTTCCTTCCATGTGCCGGCGCAAGCGCGGGATTCCCTGCGCGACCTGCTGCGCGAATTCCCCAACCTGACGGTATTCGACATCGGCTCCATATTGGCCCAGGTGCAGCATGTGTTGGATAGGGTGGTGCAGGCGGTTCAGCTGCTGTTCCTGTTTACCGTGATGGCCGGCGTGCTGGTGTTGGGCACGGCGTTGTATGCGACACGCGACGAGCGCATGCATGAGGTGGCGGTGCTGCGGGCGCTCGGGGCGACCGGGCGCCAATTGACCCAGGCCTTGCGGATCGAACTGCTGTTGCTGGGCGCCATGGCCGGCTTGCTGGCGGCATTTGCGGCAGTGGCCGTCGCCTGGGTCTTGGCACACGTGGTTTTCGATTTCCCCATGGCGCTTTCCTGGTGGCCTTGGGCGGCCGGGGTAGGCGCCGGCATGCTGTCCGCATACTGCGGCGGAGGCCTGGCTCTCGCCGGCATACTGAAAACGCCTCCGCTGGTTTCGTTACGGAAGACGGCATGATCGATCAAAACCATCAAGGCGCGGACCCTGCGGCGCCGGCGGCCGCCGCCTTGCCCGCATCCATCGGCGAAATGGCGCTGCCCGATGGCGCGATGCGTTTCGATGCGCAAGCGATATCGCAGCCCGGCGCGCTGCTTTTTGATCCGGCTGCCGGCATGAACCAGGCCAAGCCGGTTGGCCAGGGAGGGCGCCAGGCGGCCTGGTTCGTGCAAGGGGAATTCGGGCAAGGCGTCCTGCGCCACTACCGCCGCGGCGGCCTGATGGCTCGCGTCAGCCGAAACCGCTATTTCTGGACCGGCGCGCGCGCCACACGCTCTTTTGCCGAGTTCGACTTGCTGCACTATATGCATGGGCGCGGCCTGCCCGTGCCACGCCCTCTGGCGGCCGCCTACTGGCGCGGTGGACTTACCTACCGGGCCGCCATCTTGGTCGAGCGCATCGTGGGCGCGCGGCCATTGGTCCAGGCGCTGGACGAAGGGCATCATGCGGTGGTCGCCGCCGCAGTATTCTCCATGCACGAAGCGGGCATCTGGCACGCCGACCTGAATGCGTACAACGTGCTGATCGACCCGCAGGGCCGCGCATGGCTGATCGATTTCGACAAGGGCAGGCGGCGCATGTTGTCCATGGAATTGCGCTACGGCAACCTGTCCAGGCTGCGCCGATCGCTCGTGAAAGTGGCCGACGGGCGAGGGCTGGCATGGTGGGGGGAATTTGCCCACGACTACGGTCGTTTAGTCGCCACAAAGGAACACATTTAACGGCAAAAAGCTTTATCATCACGCCTTTTGGTGTTTTTGTTTATTGCCGCGGAGGCTCGCAATGAATTTTTGCACAGCGAAAGGGCTGATCCTGGGTGTGGTCCTGGCTGCCGCGCCCTTTGTTTCGCCGCAGGCGCAAGTCGTCAATGTGTATAACTGGGCGGAATATACGGCGCCCGACACAATTTCGGGCTTCGAAAAAGCAACGGGCATCAAGGTCCGCTACGACGTCTATGACAGCAACGACGCCTTGCAGGCCAAGCTGCTGACCGGCAAGTCCGGCTACGATGTGGTGGTACCGTCCACACACTATGCGGCCCGGCAGATCGAAGGCGGGCTCTTCCAAAAGCTGGACAAATCCAAGATACCGAACTGGAAGTATCTGGACCAGGACATCATGGACATCGTCGCCACGGTCGACCCCGGCAATCAATATCTGGTGCCCTGGGGCTACGGCACCAATGGCTTGGGCTACAACGTCGACAAGGTCCGCGAAATCATGGGGCCGGACGCGCCCCTGAACAGCTGGGACATGCTCTTCAAGCCGGAAAACGCCGAAAAGCTCAAAGCCTGCGGCATCTCCATGTTGGACGAAGCGGCTCAGGTGTTTCCGGCGGTGCTGCATTATCTGGGCAAAGATCCCAACAGCAGCAATGCCGACGACTACAAGCAGGCGCTCGCACTGCTCAAGACCATACGTCCCTACATCCGGCAGTTCAGCTCTTCGGGTTATATCGACGAACTTGCCGCGGGTGACCTGTGCATGGTCTATGGCTATTCGGGCGACGTGATGATCGCGGCGCACCGCGCGCGGGAAGCCGGCAAGTCCTACAAAATCGACTACTACATACCGCAAGGCGGCGCGCCGGCCTGGTTCGACACCATGGCGATTCCCAAAGATGCCGCCAATGTGGACGCAGCCCATGCTTTCATCAACTATATCGAAACGCCCGAGGTCCATGCAGCCATCACAAACGTGATGTTCTACCCCAATGCCAACAAGGAGGCGCGCAAGCATGTGGTCAAGGACGTCGCCGACAACCCGATGATCTATCCGCCACCAGAAGTCGCCAAGACTTTGTATGTGATCAAGCCACAGCCCTTGCCGGCGCAGCGCCTGCAGACACGCATGTGGGCCGAGCTGAAGTCGGGGCGCTAGGCGATGGATAACCGATCCGCCGCGTCGCCCTGGTCGGGCGACGCCGACGAATTCGTTCGTATCGAAGACATCGTCAAGATATATGGAGACACGGTCGCCGTACGGTCGGTCAGCCTGTCGGTGCGACGGCATGAAGTCTTTGCGCTGCTGGGCAGCTC
>JAEWEH010000434.1 GCA_023389535.1 Pseudomonadota bacterium | reverse complement strand
CCCTTGTACACCATGCCGCCCAGCGAGATGATGGCCACTTCGGTCGTGCCGCCGCCGATATCGACGACCATGGAGCCGCTGGCGTCGGATACCGCCAGGCCCGCGCCGATGGCAGCCGCCATGGGTTCTTCGATCAGGTAGACCTGGCTTGCGCCCGCGCCCAAGGCGGATTCGCGGATGGCCCGGCGCTCGACCTGCGTGGAACCGCAAGGAACGCAGACGATGATGCGCGGGCTGGGCGCGAACATGCTGCGCGGGTGCACCATGCGAATGAACTGCTTGAGCATTTGCTCGGTCACCGTGAAGTCGGCGATGACGCCGTCTTTCATGGGACGAATGGCTTCGATGTTGCCCGGCACCCGGCCCAGCATCTGTTTGGCTTCGCGGCCCACCGCCTGGATGATTTTCTTGCCGCTGGGGCCGCCTTCGTGGCGGATGGCGACGACGGACGGCTCGTCCAGCACAATGCCCTTGCCGCGGACGTAAATCAGAGTATTGGCGGTACCGAGATCGATCGCCATATCGCTGGAGAAGTAACTACGAAGGAATCCGAACATGGGCGCTCAGTGATATGAAATTGAAAAAAGTCGAGTGGCCCGGGGCAGCTGAAGCAGCGCAAAACGCGAGCGCTGGAATTTGGGCATTGAATTAAACCGACAATGATAACTTATAATTGCAGCTAGATAAGGCCGAGGAGCTGCATATTATCGTGTGTAACCGCATGTTCGCCACAACCGTTACACGTTAATGCATATCGGTCCCTGACTCCCCTTTCCACAAGATACCCATGGCAATCACCGAGCAAGATGTAGCCCGCATAGCGCGGCTCGCACGTATCGAGCTTACGCCGGACGGCACCGTCCATGCGCAGAACGAACTCAATGGCATCCTCAGCCTGATCCAGACCTTGCAGGCTGTCGACACGGCGGGCATAGAACCCATGGCGCACCCATTGGCCGCGCACCAGGACATTTCCTTGCGCCTGCGCGCCGATAACGCCGCCCCTACCGCCACGACGGACGAGCGCAAAGCCCTGATGGCGAATTCGCCCGCGGAAAGCGGCGGCCTCTTCCTGGTTCCCACGGTCATAGAGTGAACGATGTCTTCCAGCATACCCCTGCATACTGAATTCGACAGCATCGCCGCATTGCGAACAGCCCTGGCAGACCGTCAGATCAGCGCACGCGACCTGGCTTCCAGCGCGCTCGAGGCAGCGCAATCGCGCTCCGACCTTAACGCCTTCCTGCACATCGACCCGGCACTGACCCTGGCGCAGGCAGACGACGCCGACCGGCAGATCGCCGCGGGGTCCGCGGCGCCGTTGGCCGGCGTCCCCATCGCCCACAAGGATGTCTTCGTCACCCGGGGCTGGCGCAGCACCGCCGCCAGCAAAATGCTGGCCGACTATGTCAGCCCCTTCGATGCCACTGTCGTGGCTCGTCTGCGCCAGGCGGGCGCGGTCTCCCTCGGCAAACTCAATTGCGACGAATTCGCCATGGGTTCCGGCAACGAAAATTCGGCCTTCGGGCCTACATTGAACCCCTGGGACCCCACTGTGGTGCCCGGCGGGTCTTCGGGCGGCTCGGCAGCTGCCGTCGCGGCCGGGTTGGTCATGGCCGCCACCGGTACCGATACCGGCGGCTCGGTGCGTCAGCCTGCCGCCTTGTGCGGTGTCAGCGGCATCAAGCCCACGTATGGCACGGTATCCCGTTATGGCATGATCGCCTACGGCTCCAGCCTCGACCAGGCGGGGCCCATCGCCAGGCATGCCAGGGATCTGCTCGAAATGCTCGACCCCATGAGCGGCTTCGATCCCCACGACTCCACCAGCCTTGAACACTGCGATGGCGCGGCCAATGCGCCGGGGCGCATCGCGGCGGACTTCGCCGCCGCGTTGCGGTCGCAGGACCAGGCCGGCAGCCAGCCGCTGAAAGGGCTGCGCATAGGCGTCCCCAAGGAATTCGTCGGCATGGGCCTCGCGGGCGACGTTGCCAGCGCGGTTGAAGCCGCACTGCAGGTCTTCGAATCGTTGGGCGCCGTCCGCGTGGAAATTTCGCTGCCCCGCACCGAGCTGTCCATTCCGACCTACTATGTCATCGCACCGGCCGAAGCCTCCAGCAACCTGTCGCGCTACGACGGGGTGCGCTATGGCCATCGGGCCGCGCAGTATGGCGACCTGGCCGAAATGACCAGCCGTTCGCGCACCGAGGGCTTCGGCCCCGAAGTCCTGCGCCGCATCATGGTGGGTACCTATGTGCTGTCCCATGGCTATTACGATGCCTATTATCTGCAGGCGCAACGCGTGCGCCGCATGATCGTCAATGATTTCCAGCAGGCCTACGCCCAGCACTGCGATGTCATCATGGGGCCGGTCACGCCTGGCGTCGCCAAGCACATCGGCGACAACCGCGACGACCCCACGGCCGACTGGCTTGCCGACATCTACACCTTGGGCGTAAGCCTGGCGGGCTTGCCGGCCATGTCCGTGCCCTGCGGCTTTGGCGGCAGCGGCCGGCCGCTGCCCATCGGCCTGCAGATCATCGGCAACTACTTCACCGAGGGCCGCCTGCTTGCCCTGGCCGATCGCTTCCAGCAGGCCACCGACTGGCATCAACGCAAACCGGAACAACAATAATGGATTGGGAAATCGTCATCGGGCTGGAAACGCATACTCAGCTTTCCACCGCCTCCAAGATTTTTTCTGACAGTAGCACGCGGTTTGGCGCCGAGCCCAACACGCAGGCCAATGAAGTGGACATGGCATTGCCCGGCAGCCTGCCGGTGCTGAACCAAGGCGCCGTGGAACGCGCCATCCAGTTCGGCCTGGCCGTGGGCGCGCACGTGGCGCCGCGCTCCATCTTCGCCCGCAAGAATTACTTTTATCCCGACCTGCCCAAGAACTATCAGATCAGCCAGTTTGAAATCCCCGTCGTGCAAGGGGGCAGCCTGACCTTCTTCGTGGATGGCGTGGAAAAAACCGTCAACCTGACGCGCGCTCACCTGGAAGAAGACGCGGGCAAGTCGCTGCACGAAGACTACACCGGCCCGCACGGCGAATCATCCACGGGCATAGACCTGAATCGCGCCGGCACGCCGCTGCTGGAAATCGTCTCCGAACCCGAGATGCGTTCCGCGGCCGAAGCCGTCGCCTACGCCCGCGCCCTGCACAGCCTGGTGGTGTGGCTGGGCATTTGCGACGGCAATATGCAGGAAGGGTCTTTCCGTATCGATGCCAACGTGTCGGTGCGGCCCAAAGGCCAGGCCGAATTCGGCACGCGCAGCGAAATCAAGAACGTGAACTCCTTCCGCTTCCTCGAACGCGCCATCCTGTTCGAGGCTCGCCGCCAGATTGAACTGATCGAGGACGGCGGCACGGTGGTGCAGGAAACCCGCCTGTACGACGCCGATCGCGACGAAACGCGCAGCATGCGCAGCAAAGAAGACGCGCACGACTATCGCTACTTCCCCGATCCGGACCTGCCGCCGCTGGTGATCGCGCCGGAATGGATACAGCAAGTGCGCGACGCCATGCCGGAATTGCCGGCCCAGAAGCGGGCCCGCTTCGAGCAGGAACTGGGGTTGGGCGCCTATGATGCGGCGCAACTGACCATGGCACGGGCCAGCGCAGCCTATTTCGAAAGCGTCACCGCCGCCCTGCCCTCGGGCCAGGCCAAGCTGGCGGCCAACTGGGTGCTGGGCGAACTGTCGGCGGCCCTGAATCGCGACGACATCGACATCGGCTCGAGCCCGGTCCGTCCTGAAGCGCTGGCGGCATTGATCACGCGCATCATAGACGGCACCATATCCAACAAGATCGCGCGCGACGTCTTTGCCGCCATGTGGTCGGGCGAACACAATGGCGATCCCGATGCCATCATCGAAGCGCGCGGCCTGAAGCAGATCAGCGACAGCGGCGCCATCGGCGCCATGGTCGACGAAGTCCTTGCCGCGCATCCGGCCATTGTGGCCGAATACCATGCCGGCAAGCAGAAGGCTTTCAACTCCCTGGTGGGGCAAGTCATGAAGGCGGCCAAAGGCAAGGCCAACCCGCAACAGGTCAATGATTTGCTGAAGGAAAAGCTGGGCGGATAAATGCCTCGCCCCGAGTGCTGCGCATGGACGTCCCGGGGGCCCGCCGCGAATGCGCCGCGCGCCTTGATGGACAACGATTTACGTGTTCATGCGGGCGTTCGGCTGGCGTTGACAGGTCGCCCTGGCATCAGCCAGCTGCTTATTTGGTCAGGGACAAGCCCGTTTCCTTCACGAATTTATCCCAGCGGTTAAATTGCTCGCGAGCATAACGGTCCACCGTCGGGCCGTCCGTCGCCATGACCTCGAAGCCCAGTTCGGTCAACCGCTTCTTGACCTCGGGATCGTTCAACGCTTTCTGGAACGCGGCCGTCAGCTCGTTGGCAACATTATCAGGCGTGGCGGCAGGCGCGAAAATGCCTATCCAGGAATAGGCCTCGAAACCCGGGTAGCCCGATTCCTGCACGGTGGGCACGTCAGGCAGTTCAGACAGCCGCTTGGTTCCGGTCACCGCCAGCGGCTTGATATTGCCCGCGGCAATGTGGGAACTTAAGGCCGCATAACTCAGCATGGTGATGTTGCTGATATTGCTCAGCAGGGCCTGGATGGCGGGGCCGGCGCCACCGTACGGGATATGCAAGATAGTGATGCCGGCTTCGCGCTTCAAGTCTTCAACCGCCAGGTGGTTCAAGGAACCCGCGCCTGTCGAAGCATAGTTGTATTTATCGGGCGCCTGTTTGACGGCGGCGATGAATTCTTTCAGATTGTTGCCCGGCGTGCCCTTCGAGGCCCCGATAACCAGGGGAAAGCGCAGCGCGAAGGTAATCCCCTTGAAATCCTTGAAGGTGTCGTAAGGCAAGGGCCTGACGATGGGGTTGATCGAATGGCTGTCAAAGCTGACCAGCAGCGTGTCGCCGTCGGGCCTGGAGGTCGCCACATACTGGCTGGCGATCTGCGTTGCCGCCCCGGGCTTGTTCTCGACAATGACAGTGCGATCCAGGGCTTCAGCCAGCTTGGGTTGTATGATGCGTGACGCAATGTCGGTACTGCCGCCGGGCGGGAACGGAACGACGAGCTTGATGGGCGGCTGGCTGGCCGCGCCGGCGGAGGTTGCCGCTGCCAATGCCAGCATGCAAGCCGCCGCCGCTTTGCCTAGCAGGGCCCCGATGGAGTGTGGATGGGCGTGGTATTGCATCATGTCTCCTTCCGTTTTGGGATTGGATCAGCCAAGCAGGGGCTGACGGACCGCAGTGGCTTGCAGCCGGCGACACGCACATGGTCGGCCTGGCTGACGTCGACAGAGGATCAACTTTCACTATAACCGGTCCTGCGGGCGGGTATCGACCCAGCCGAATACCAGATCCGGCTGGTGCTGCCTGCAATCTAGAGCCGAGGATCGAATTGGCGCAGCGCCCCATCCTGGTAGCGCACGACGGCGTGGGATATATGCCCTGCGGATCTATCTGCCCCCGACTCGACCAACAATCGCAAGTTCGGCAGATGAATCACGTAGCCTGCGTCGCCGCGCGCCTGCGCCCTTCCCCCGGCGACCGCTGCAAGCGTGGTGGCAACGGCCAGCGCATCCGGCGCCTTGATCAAGATGTGATCCAGCGACAGCGCGCCGTTCTCATGCTGCATGGCTGCCGCATTCCAGATATATTCCGGCGTCAGATGCTGGCAGAAATACAGCCGCAAACCGGGTATGGGCTGCTGCGTGAAACGCACCGTGTCGAAGCGGGCTGTCTGCGTTTCGCCCGCAATAGTCACAGGCCGCTCCAGGCGCTGCACCGGGTTGACCTGAAAGCCCTGATCCGCCAGCTGCTGATAAGTTCCTTGAGCATCCTGTGTTCTGAACACCAGTGCGTCGAGGCCCAAAGGCTGATTGGCGATTTCTTTACGGGCAGGCGCCTGGCCCGCCGGCCACCCCAACAGTTCAATATAGTTGGAATCCAGCGGAATCAGCCGGTTGATTGAACCCAGGTTATGCACCGAAAGCTCGGTGAGACGATAGCCATCGCGTTCAAATGCAGATGCACGTTCCATCAACTGGTCGCGCAGCATCACGACCAGATGATCGAAGGCTAAGGCGTCTGGGGGGCTAGGGTGATTCACGCTAGCTCAGATGCCGTATTTCGACCTGTAGGCCGACACCGCCGGGCGATGTTCTGCCAGGGCCGGGTCCAATTCCAGTACTGCCATGATGTCGGACAGCGAGGCAATGCTGATTACAGGCATGCCGTAAGTGGCGGCGACGTGCTGGACGGCGGAATGGGCGGATAGCGCTGTATCGGAGCCGGCGCGTTCCATGCGATCCAGGGAAATCAGCACGGCCACCGGCTCGGCCCCCGCAGCCTTGATGATATCCACCGACTCGCGCACCGAGGTGCCCGCGGTGATGACGTCATCAATGATTACGACCTTGCCGCGCAAAGGCGCACCGATCAGCGTACCGCCTTCGCCGTGATCCTTGGCCTCTTTGCGATTGAAGGCGAACGGGACATCCCGACCATCCAGCCCGGGATGCGACGCCAGAGCCACCGCCGTGGTCGCTGCCAGCGGAATGCCTTTGTAGGCCGGGCCAAACAGCATGTCGAACGCAACGCCGGAATCGACCAGGGCCTGGGCGTAGAACTGCGCCAGCCGGCCTGCCGAACGGCCCGTATTGAAAAGCCCCGCATTGAAAAAATAAGGGCTGACGCGCCCCGACTTGAC
>JAEWEH010000354.1 GCA_023389535.1 Pseudomonadota bacterium | reverse complement strand
ATGTGCCCGATGTCCGGCCCCAGCAAGTGGCCTTCGCGCCAGCGCACCAGCAAACCGGTCGTGCCCGCGTACACCGCCCCCCATGTAAGCGCCGTGCCCAGCCAGGCTGCGGTCTTGCTGAATATGCCTATCCAATAGCACACCATCGCCAATATGAAGAGCGAGCACATCCATAATATGGCCGACTGGGACGAGAACAGATATTTCAGCAGGAAGACGTTTTCGGCCCGGGTGATATCGCCCTGCCCCAAGCCGCCGCCGGCGCTGTACAGCCAGATGGCAAGCAGCGCGCTGACGCCGCTTGCGATCATTAATGTGCGCAAGGGCCGCCATAGCCAAGCCATCCAGCTCAGGCCGCCAACGGCGCCGCATAATATGATTTTCTCGTAGTAATCCATGCTTTGGCCGAAATTGGCCAGTGCGTAGGCGGCGCCGGCCGTCAGCAGCAAGAAAAACGCGAGATCAGTCCAGTCGGGTTTACCTCGTTGGCCGCGGCCATCGCCGCTGGCCAACATGGCTTCCTGCCAGGCCGACGTATTCGGCGGAGTGATGGACTGAGACATAGTTAACCTCTTACTTGGTCAGGCGCACAAACGCCTCTTTGAAACGCTCGAACTCGTGGTTGAAATCCAGCGTGCGCTTTTGCGAAGTCATGGCGGCAAGCAATTCGCTACCACCGTCGTCCTGCTTTTTCACCCAGATCCAGATACGGCGGTCGCGCACATAAAACATCGAAAACACGCCTATCACCAGGAACAGGCTGCCAAGATAGACCGTATTCTTGCCAGGGCTGCGCGCCACTTGGAAAACACTGGCCTCGACTTGATCGAAGCCTTTCAGGGTCATGAACACCGGCGCGGGGTAATCCGGCAAGTTGGCCAGGGCCAGCAAAGCCATCTGCACCCACCTGTCGGCCTCTTGCCCCTTGCCGCCTTCATGATTGACAGCCGGCAGCCCGGAACGTTCCCTTACGATATCGCGCAATTCAGTCAAGGACAACTGGATCATGGGAACGGCAAATTCCAGCACCTTTTCCCTGTCCTGCTCCGGCACGCGCTCGATGATGCCGTTAAAGCCGGCGCGGTAAATCGTTTCCAACGCGCCTTGGGCGGCTTTTTCGAGCAGCGGTTGCTGTATGGCGCCGCCCGCGTTCTTCTGTGCAAAGCGCGCGGCCGCCTGCTGAACCAGCGCGGGGTCCGCCAGCGCTGCGCGCAACTTCATGAACTCGACGACCGAATTGTCTGCGTCAGCCGGAATGCGGACGTAGCGGTAGGGCTCTGCGGCCGAATTGCGCACGCCCGCCAGAAACACCGAACTGCCATCCAGCACCATAGGCAACATATAGTTGGTGAATTCATGCGCCTGGCCATCGCTGCCGATAATGCGGTACTGCACGCTGGGACCGACATTGCGCAGATTCTCGTTCTTGGCGCCGGCGGCGCTGCCGGTGACAGCGGCAACATGGTCGGCCATCGCCTTGGGCTGCGGCTCGCCGCTGCCCAGGTCTTCGACGTTGATAACGCGCAAGCCCGTAAATTCCACCTGCAACGGCGATTGTGCGGCGCTGCCACGCAGGGAGATTTCCGTGCTTTTACCCACGGTACCGTCCAGGGTGAAGGGTTGCGGGTTGGCTCCGTCCAAGGGATAGCCGACCAACTGCAGCGTGCTGCCGCCGTCGTCGAAGCTGGATTGATATACCGTCACCCCCTTGTAGCGCAGGGGCTCGTTGACTTCTATCGTCTGGTCGAACGATTTGCCGGTTTCCGGGTCAGTGACCTGGACTTCGCTCTTGAAGCTGCTGGGCATGCCCGTGGAGTAGTATTCGACCAGGAACTTATTGAGCTTCAGCGTAAACGGCAAAGGCTGCACCAGCACCCCGTCGTCCACACTGATAATGCCACTGCTGCTTTGGGACCCTTCCGGAACCAGCATATTGGCGCGGAAGCTGGGGTTGGCGGCAGACAACCGGCCCGATGCCGGTACTTCCGAGATCAGCATATTCTCGGTAATGGGCTGTTTGCCCGCCAGCCATACCTGCAGCCGTACGGGCAATTCGCTGTCCAGCAGGCCGCCGATGCAAATCACCACAATCGCCGCGTGCGCGAAGATATACCCAAGCCGGTTGGCGCCACCCTTTTTTGCGGCGATCATCACGCTTTCGCCTTCCGGCCGGACCTTGTACTGGTAACCCTGGGAACGCAGCCATTGCTGCATCCGTTCCTGGTTTTCGCCGACCGTGGCCGCATTACGCGCCTCGACCCTGTGGTGAAAGGACTTAAGGCTTCCGGCACGCACATATTCGCGAAAGGATTGGGCATCCTTGATGAACTTGGGCGAATTGCGTATCAGGCACAGCGTGGTCGAAATGACCAGGAACGCCATGATCAGCAGGAACCACCAGCTGTTATAAATGTGCCAGATGGAAAACTTATCGAGCAAGGCGTACCAGAACGGGCCGAATTGGTCGATATAGGTATTGGCCGGCTGATTTTGCTGCACCACCGTGCCGATCAAGCTGGCCACACAGATGAATACCAGCAGGCTCACGGCAAACCGCATGGAGCCGAGCAGCTCGAAGACGTCCGCAGCCAGGCGGCGCGGGGGAGAAGGGCGAGTCACAGAAGCGGGCTTCATAAAAAAGGGGATGCCGTCGATAGCGTCCCCTCCATTTTAGACTGCTTGCCGCGGTATGTTCACCGCGACAACAGTGGCGTTCAACGCAGGCCTGCTGCGTAATCGGCCACGGCGGCGATGTCCGTGTCGGACATACGGTCGGCGATATCGTGCATGATGCTGTTATTGGCGCGATCGGCGCTACGGAACAGCTTGAGCTGCTCTTCTATATAGGCGGGATGCTGCCCGGACAGGCGCGGATAGGCGCCAGGAATGCCCGCGCCATTAGGCGAGTGGCAGCCTGCACAGGCGGGAACCTTGCGTTCGGGCAGGCCGCCACGCCAGATATGCTGGCCGCGTTCCATCGTGGCTTCCTTGGTGGCCGTAGCGGCTGTTTTCGGATCCAGCGGCTGTTGTGCCAGGTAGTAGGCGATGTTCTGGCGGTCTTCAGCGCTCAGCGCCGCGGCGAATGCCGTCATGACCGAGTTCGCGCCGCCCGGGCCGCGCCTGGCGGGAGGCGTCTTGTCGTCTTTGGGGGTGAAGTCCACCAATTGTTTGACGATGTATTCATGAGGCATG
>JAEWEH010000053.1 GCA_023389535.1 Pseudomonadota bacterium | reverse complement strand
GCCTGACGGTGCTGGCTGCCGGCACCCTGGCCGAGGTTGCCGCCCATTTTTCAGGCCATGCTCCCTTGCCGGTAAAGATCGCTTCGCGGCCCGCGCACACTGCTGCGGCGACCTTTGCCTGCCTGTCCGACGTGCGCGGCCAGGGCCTGGCGCGCCGGGCGTTGGAAATTGCGGCGGCGGGCGGGCATAGTCTGCTGATGGCTGGTCCTCCGGGCACCGGCAAAAGCATGCTGGCGCACAGGCTGCCGGGCCTGCTTCCGCCCTTGAGCACCGAACAGGCGCTGGAAGTCGCCGCCTTGTCGGGCCTGAGCGGCGCGCCGCAGTCGTACAGCGATGTTCCGCCTTTCCGGGCGCCGCATCATTCCGCGTCCTTGGCTGCTCTGGTCGGCGGGGGCACCCACCCCCGTCCGGGTGAAATCAGTCTCGCTCATCGCGGGGTATTGTTTCTTGATGAGTTGCCGGAGTACCGCCGCCATGTCCTGGAATCCTTGCGCGAGCCCTTGGAAACCGGTTCGGTATCGATCGCGCGGGCCAGCCGCAGCCTGACGTTTCCTGCCGCCTTCCAACTGGTGGCCGCCATGAACCCTTGTCCCTGTGGCTGGCTGGGACATGCCCGGATGGAATGCCGCTGCACACCGGATCAGGTCCAGAAATATCGCGGCCGGATCTCAGGGCCCTTGCTCGATCGAATGGATCTGCATATTGCTTTGCCGGCAGCGGATACCGACTGGATGGACAGCGCGAAGGGGGAAGCCTCCGAGCCGGTGCGAGAACGCGTGTTGCACTGCCGCCAAATTCAGCTGCAGCGGCAGGCGGGCTGCAATGCAGCCCTGACGCCGGCCGAGATCGATCGGCACTGTCGCCTGGAGTCCGACGCAAAACAATTGCTCAGGCATGCCGCCTCCCGCTGGCATTGGTCTGCGCGGGCCATCCATCGCATCCTGCGGGTCGCACGTACCGTGGCCGATCTTCAAGGCGGCGAGGAACGGATTGGCGGCGCAAGCGTGGCAGAAGCCATCCAGTATCGGCAGCCTTGGGGCTGACGCCATGGCCGGCGCGGTGGCTTGGACAGTCCTGTTCGTCCTGGGCTATAGGTGGACGGCTCTGGCCCGATGCATCCAGAAGGTGAACTTGAACTTGCCGGGGGGATAGACGTTAACGGTGATCAGGAACGCCTGCTTGGCGCGGTCGAGATAATGCCGTGTGATTTCCAGGCCGGGCGCGCCGACCGGGGCGCGCAGCGTATCGGCGATGGATGATGGGATGGCGGCCGCGTCGATCTGCTGCTTAATATCGAAGACTGATGTGCCGGTTTCCTTTTCGATAGTATGGCTGATCAGCCCCGAGCCATCCTTGATCAGCGGCAGCACGTCATATCCGATTTGCGGCTCCAGATACGCATCCGTCCAGCATACCGGTGTCTTGTCGGCATTCTTTTCGGTCCGCAGCATCTGCACCTTCAGCCACTTCTTTCCCGGTTTGCATTCCAGGGTCTCGGCCAGCATTTCGTCCGCAATGACGTCCGAAATACTCAAGACTTGCCTTTCGGTCTGGCTGGCATAGTGAACGAGGTCTTCAATGTTGTGCAGCGACTTGGTATAGGCCTGGGAAGTCGTCTTTGATACGACGACCGTTCCCGCGCGCCGCTTGCGGCTGATCAGCCCCAATCCCTCCACAATGTTCAGCGCGGACCGAATGGTAGTGCGGCTTACCCCATATTGCTGCGCCATCGCGACCTCGCTGGGCAATTGTCGGCCCACGGCGATATCGCCTTCGGTAATGCTTTTGACAATAAGATTGGCCAGCTCGGTGTAGCGTACTTCCATCTCGCGCTTTTAGAGTTTCGGTTAGTGGGTCAGTGGGCATTTCACCATAAATATCGATTGACGTTGAGAAAGCCGTTACGCTAATATGGTACGTACCATTGAATGGTAGTAACCAATATACGCCAAGATCTGTATCCATACCAGAGGAGCTCTACATGTTGAAGAAATTGATCGTCACCGGCATTGCCGGCTTCTGTGTCGCCACGGCGGCGCACGCGGCCTATCCCGATGGGCCCGTGACCATTGTCGTGCCGTTTCCCGCAGGCCAGACCGGGGACATCATTGCCCGCAATATCGGCGAGCAGCTTTCTAAACGCCTGGGTCAATCCTTCATCGTTGAAAACCGCGGCGGGGCGGGCGGACGCATAGGCACTGCTTATGCGGCGCGCGGCAAGAACGACGGCTATACGCTGCTGCTGACGAGCACGGGTCCTTTCGCTATTGCCCCTTCTTTATATTCCACTTTGAACTATCAGCCGCTGAAAGATTTCGAGCCCGTGGCCGATATCGCAGCTACACCGCAAATTTTGACAGTAAGCAATGAATCGGGTGTCAAAAGCGTGGAAGAGCTGCTGAAGAAAGCACGCAGCGAGGATTTGTCATACGCATCGGCCGGTAACGGTTCCACGCAGCATCTGACGATGGAACTGTTCAAGCAGGAACTGAATGTGCCCATGGTGCACATTCCATTCAAAGGCAGTTCGGAATCCAAAACTCAGGTCATGAGCGGGCTCATACCCGTGACATCCGATTCGCTGCCAGCGATCTTGCCGCAGATCAAATCCAAGCAACTCAAAGCCTTGGCTGTGGTCGATGTGGAACGTTCGTCGTACCTGCCCGACGTACCGACGCTCGCTGAGCTCGGCTATCCCAAGTTCAGCACTTTGGCGTTTTTCGGACTGATGGCGCCCAAAGGGACGCCGAAAGAGATCGTCGACCTGCTGAATAAAAATGTGAACCAAATCCTGGATATGCCCGAAACGCAACAGCGATTTGAAGAGCTCGCGCTGACGCCGGCAAAACAAAAAACACCGGAACAATTCCGCCAATACCTGACGGACGAAGTCCAGAAGTGGGCCAAGGTGATCGATGCGGCCGACGCCAAGATCGAATAGTCGGCAGCATAAGCGCCGCAAAGGCCGGGGGCGCAGCAGTTGTACCCGGCCCGCATTACTCCACCGCATACTCTGACAGCAGGAACGTAGCATTGAAGATCACGAGGATTATTGAGCATCCCATACATTTGAAAAGCAACATTTCAAATGCCTTTGTCAACTTTTCCGAGCACACCGTTTCTCTGCTTGCCCTGGTCACCGATAAGGTGGTCAATGGCAAACCGATCGTGGGCCTGGCTTTCAACTCCATCGGACGCTACGCGCAAAGCGGCATTATCAACAAGCGCATGGCCCCGCGTTTGCTCGCGGCCGACCCGGAGTCACTGCTGCAAGATTGCGGCACGCTATTCAGTCCCGAGAAAGTATTGGACTGCGTCCTGAAGAACGAAAAGCCGGGTGGACATGGCGATCGCGCGCAAGCAGCAAGCGCCTTGGAGCTGGCTGTCTGGGATGCCAATGCCAAACTGCGTGACGAACCCGTCAGCGCGTCGATTGCGCGACACTACGGTCGCGGCGACTATTCAGACCAGGTCGCGGTCTACGCCGCGGGCGGCTATTACTACCCAGGCGAGGACCAGTCCAAACTCGAAGAAGAGCTGGCCGGCTACCGGGAAAAGGGCTTCACCAAATTCAAGATGAAAATTGGCGGAGCCGCGCTGGACGCAGACCTGAAGCGTATTGAGTCAGCCTTGAAAATTGCGGGCAGCGGAAGCAACCTGGCTGTCGATGGGAACGGGCGCTTCACGCTGCAGCAGGCGCTTGATTATGGCAAGGCCCTGGAACCCTACCAGCTGCTGTGGTTCGAAGAGGCGGGCGACCCCCTGGACTACGAACTGAATAGTGCCCTGGCGGCCAGTTACCGGGGGGCGCTGGCCACCGGCGAAAACCTGTTTTCTCGTCAGGACGTAAAGAATCTTGTGCTGTTCGGCGGCATGCGGCCCGGTCTGGACATTTTCCAGATGGACTCCGGACTCAGTTATGGGGTGACGGAGTACGCGCGCATGCTTAAAGAAATGGAAAGCCGCGGATTCAGCCGAAAACAAGCTTTTCCGCATGGCGGCCAGTTGTTGGCACTGCATGTCGTGGCTGGCTTGGGCTTGGGTGGCTGTGAGGTCTACCCCAATATTTTTCAGCCCTTGGGCGGATTCGCGGATGGAACGATGCTGCGGGACGGCGTTGTGACCGTACCGGACGCACCGGGATTCGGCTTGGAAGGGAAATCCGCCCTGATCCACGAGTATGCGAAATTGCTGAGTTGATTACTGTCTCAAAATATAGATATGAAGGTGAAAGATGCGTGAAATACACGTCAACGATATAAGTGACCGGATTGCGCAGCTGTGCATCGATGCTTGCCACAAGCTTCCGGAAGATGTGGTGAACGGTTTCCACACAGCGGCGCAGAACGAGATCTCCCCCCTAGGTAAATCGGTATTGCTGAAGCTTATTGATAATGATCGCATTGCGCGTGAAAACAACGTGTCGTATTGTCACGATACCGGCCTGACTATTGTGTATGTCAAAGTCGGGCAGGATGTGCATATCGTCGGTGGAAACTACGAAGACGCCGTCCATGCCGGCGTACGCAAAGGCTACGCCGAAGGCTTCATGCGCAAATCGGTGGTCACTGACCCATTGCTGCGCGTGAACAGCAACGACAATACCCCTGCCGTGGTCCACACGGAAATTGTTCCGGGTTCGGAAATCCATCTGACCGTTCTGCCCAAGGGCGGCGGCAGCGAAAACTGGAGCACCATGAAATTCCTGCTTCCCGGTGAAGGCGTGGAAGGGGTCAAGAATTTCGTGCTCAATGCCATCAAGGCAGCGGGCGGCAGCGCCTGCCCGCCTCTCACTGTAGGCGTGGGTATCGGCGGAAGCTTCGATAAAGTTACCGACATCGCCAAGAAAGCCATCTTGCGCGATATTGGCGTCCATCATAAGGACGAGCACATCGCGACGCTGGAGCGCGAACTGCTCGACGCAATCAACAAGACCGGCATAGGCCCCCAAGGCTATGGCGGTATCAGCACCGCGCTTTGGGTGGCGGTCGAAACCTACGCCTGTCACATTACCGCCTTGCCGGTGGCCGTGAATATCCAGTGCCATGCATCGCGCCGCAAGTCGGCCGTCATCTGAGGAGCACCACGATATGGCAACCTATCATCTATCCACGCCCTTGACCGACGATGCCATCCGGCAGCTTAATGCGGGAGACGAAGTCCTGCTCAGCGGCGTCATTTACATGGCGCGCGACGCCGCGCACAAACGGCTGGTCGACCTGCTGAAAACCGGCCAGCCCCTGCCCGTGGACCTGCGCGGCCAGGTCGTTTTCTACGGCGGTCCCGGCCCGACCAAGCCAGGCCATGCCATCGGGGTCGTGGCCCCCACCTCGGCGTATCGTATGGATCCCTATGCGCCCATGCTGTTCGAGTACGGGGTCAAAGCCGCCATCGGCAAGGGCAATCGCGGGGAGCCCATGCGCCAGGCTTGCATAGACAATACGGCCGTATGTTTTTCCGCTATCGGTGGCATATCGGCGACCTTGTTCTCCTGCATCAAGAGCGCTACCGTCGTCGCCTACGAAGACCTCAAGACCGAAGCCATCCAGCGGCTCGAGATCCAGAATTTCCCGCTACTCGTCACCAACGATGCGCAGGGGCGCGACCTGTATGCCGAAGAGGTCGCAAAGTATCAACGCCTCCTGAATCCGCAAGACTAGGGGATTAGACAAAAACCCGGAATTCATCATATAATCAATGGCTTTCCTGGCATTTTTGCGCGGGAAATCAACCCCCAAGTCTAAGTGGGTGTTGGGTTTTTCAAGTGCTTGCCTACGATTTTCGCCATAGGGGCGTATCGCATGGCGGTCACCCGCATCCATGTATAACAGAGTT
>JAEWEH010000241.1 GCA_023389535.1 Pseudomonadota bacterium | reverse complement strand
CAGAGGGTCGTAGGTTCGAATCCTATCGCTCCGACCAATATATGCGGCTTTGCGCAATACGCGCAAAGCCGTTTTTATTGGACCGGCAAGGTCCGGCCAGGCTCATCCACCGCTACTTCCCCGCAATATCGGGCTCTCCCGGCTCTTCCCCATTTTCAGGGGTTCGCATTCACCAAACATCATCCCAGCGCGGCTTCAATATTCGGCTGTGGTGCAATTCCAAGCGCGTCCCAAGCCCTGCCCCGCATCCTTGTCTGCGCAATCGCGCGCGGCTGCTCCATTTCGTTCCATGCGCCTCCCAAAGCAAGACACGCCCGGCTCGGTTCCTAGCGGTCGCGGCATGGTTTTTGCTGAAGGGACTGCCACGGAAATCAGAAAGGAGTTCTTCATGCGATCCATTCTTTTGTGGCTGCTAGGCGTGCCCATTCCCATCATCATTTTGCTCGCCCTGTTCTGGCATTGACCACACAGCGTCCAACTGAACCTCAATCAAAAAGCGAAAAGGTGAACATCATGCAGAACGTGCAGCCGGCAACACCCTACCCGGGCAGTGCAGTCAGACCTTACGATTCCCCACGCTCGGCCGTTTCCTGGGCAGCCGTCATCGCCGGGGCGGTGATCGCCGCGGCCTTGTCCGCCATGCTGATCATGGGCGGCAGCGGATTGGGCTTTCTTGCGATGTCCCCCTGGCAGCAAGAAGGCGCTTCGGGCGCGACGCTGGCCATTGGCAGTGTCATCTGGCTGCTGGTGACGCAAATCATTGCGTACGGCATTGCCGGCTATGTCGCCGGGCGGCTAAGGACCAAATGGACCGATGCGGCGGCGGACGAAATCTATTTCCGGGACACCGCTCACGGCTTTCTGGTGTGGGCGTTAAGCGCCGTCGTCGGTTTCGTGCTGGTTGCTTCGTCGGTCAGTTCGGTGGTTTCCGGAACGGCCAAGGCAGGGGCGAACCTGGCCGGGGCCGGCGCGGGCGCTGCCACGGCCGTCGCCGGTGCGGCCGCGCAAAACAGTGAAGGCGACTTTTCGCTCGATTACTTTACCGACGCGCTGCTCAGGCCGGACAACCCATCCACCGCCACTACCGAAGGCGATGTCAGGTCTGAACTATCCCGTATCCTGGCCAAGAGCCTGGCCGAAGGGGAAATATCGGACGAAGACCGCTCCTATGCCGCCAAGTTGATCGCCCAGCGAGCCGGGATCGATGAAGCTGCCGCCGAACAGCGCTTGACCCAAATTGAAGAGCGGGCGCAGAAAACCATAGACGACGCCGAGCAAACCGCGCGCGAAGCGGCCGATGCAGCGCGCAAAGCAGCGGCCATCTTTTCGCTATGGGCGTTTGCTTCACTACTGATCGGCGCCTTCGTCGCCAGCTTCGCCGCGACCATGGGCGGGCGTGCGCGCGATCGTTAAGCTAGCGGAAGTCGGTTGCTTCAAGGCTTAAGTACAACCTTGATGCAACCGTCTTCTTTATCCCGAAAGGTCTTGTACATGTCGGGGCCTTTTTCCAGGCCCACGCTATGCGTGATGACAAAGGCCGGGTCAATCTGACCTTCAACGATGCGCTGCAAAAGGTCGTCGGTCCATCGATTGACATGGGTCTGCCCCATGCGCCAGGTCAATCCTTTGTTCATGGACGCGCCGAAGGGAATCTTGTCGATCAAGCCGCCATAGACGCCAGGGATGGACAGGATACCGGCCGGGCGGCACACGTAGATCATTTCCCGCAACACATGAGGCCGATCCGACTCCTGCATGACTGCTTGCTTGACCCGGTCATACATCGAGTCGATGGAACGGGTCGCATGCGACTCCATGCCGACGGCGTCTATGCATTTTTCAGGCCCCTTGCCGGCGGTCAGCTCGCCTAATCGGTCCAGCACGCTTTCTTCATCGAAGTTGATCGGCACAGCGCCGCCCGCTTGCGCCATCGCCAGCCGTTCGGGTACCCGGTCAATGGCGATGACCTGCCTGGCGCCCATCAGCACGGCGCTGCGTATGGTCATCTGGCCCACGGGCCCCGCTCCCCAAATCGCAACTGTGTCCGTCGGCTGGATATCGCACTGGGCGGCCGCCTGCCATCCCGTAGGCAGGATGTCTCCCAGGAACAAAACCTGTTCATCGCTCAAGCCATCGGGAACCTTTACATGCGTCGTGTCCGCGTAGGGAACCCGGACATACTCCGCTTGGCCGCCGGCATAGCCGCCCGTCAGGTGCGTATAGCCGAACAGGCCGGCGGTGGTGTGGCCGAACAATTTCGCAGCCTCGTCTTTATTGCGGTTGCTTCGTTCGCACACGGCGAAATTACCCTGCCTGCATTGCTCGCATTCACCGCAGAAAATCGTAAAGGGAATGACGACGCGGTCGCCTATTTTCAGCGACCTGTTCTCCTTGCCGACCTCCACGACTTCACCCATGAACTCGTGCCCCATGATGTCGCCCGTTTTCATGCCCGGCATAAAGCCATCGAACAGATGCAGGTCCGAGCCACATATGGCGCAGGCGGATACCTTGACCACCGCGTCGCGTGGATGCTCAATAACCGGATCTGGAACAGTGTCGCAGCGTATATCGTGTTTGCCATGCCATCTAAGAGCCCTCATGGCGTTCTCCTCGGATTCGAAAGGGGGAATCGTCAGCCCTGGAATCCTGCGGCCTTTACGCAACGTTACAGCCAAGGCGATGCCGAGCCAGCGAGCCAACTTGCATTAGAAGGCACCAGCATGTTTCATGCCGCGGCTTGAAGAACCTGCAGCCAGGAAGCGACGCGGTGCAGGCGGCGCCTAGCCAAGTTCAGGCAGCCAGGCACCGCCTGATTATTCCCGCCGAATAGAAGCGGGCGACTTGGGTTAGAAAGGCGCTGAAGTCCACACTGGCACAGGCGTCCGCACGATCCGATATGGTTCTTACGACCGCAAAAGGTATGTCGTATTCGTGACAGATCTGCGCCACCGCGGCGCCTTCCATTTCCACGCACAAGGTGGCTGGAAGGACGGCCAGCAAGGCTTGCACAGCGACGCCGTCATTCATGAACGAATCGCCACTGGCGATGATGCCGGTATGCACCCGTGGACGATGCAGGCCGAAAGCCGAGCGCGTCTCGGGCCCCACATCGGTGAAAAAGTCGGTCGCCAGGTAATCCTGGGCGCTCTGCCGGAGGAGTTCGGACAATGCAGCGTCGGCTTCAAAATGGCTGCGGCCCAACAGCGGCACTTCGTGGCGCGGAAACAGCGGGCTGGCATCCAGGTCGTGCTGCACCAAAGATGTAGCGACCACGACGTCGCCAATGCGGACTTCCCCGGCGACCGCACCGGCCAGGCCTGTGAAGATCAACGCTTCGGCATTAAATTCCCGGATCAGCGTGACAGCGGTGGCGGCGGCCGCCACTTTGCCGACACGGGCCAGCACCACGACGCATTCTCGCCCTGATAGTTCCCCCACATGGTAGTCGCGCAGGCCCACGCGTTCGATACGCACCTGCGGCCCCATCGCGGTCAGCAGCACCGCAATTTCATCATGCAGTGCCGCCATGATTCCGATACGCCCCATGGAACTCATCCCTTGCTTTTGAACTAGTGCACGAATTTAACCATATGCGCCGGACCAACTGTTTCGTAGCCTTTCATCGTGCTACATACTGCCTATACCGTGCCGCCGCCAGAGCGCTATCATAGAGGCCTGGCAGCATTCCGTTTTTCTGCTTATTGGTTTTTCAAGATGCGTATCCGCTTCCGCCCAGCCGTCGGCCTTGCCGCTTCCATGCTGGCGGCCAGTGCCGCCACAGGGTATGTATGGCTGGATCGCTGGCAGCGGCAAACCATTTTCTCCATAGAACTTGGCGAAAGCCCCTGGAGACGCGCACCACCCCCCAACACCGAAATCTTCGACCTCCCGGTAGATGATGGCCAGACCTTGCGCGCCTGGTACGTGCCGCCGACCGATCCACAAGCCCCCGTTGTCTTGTATCTGCATGGCTCGCGCTGGAGCCTGGAAGACAGCTCGTTCCGGATCGAAACCTGGGCCGACATGGGATACGGCGTGTTAGCCATCGATTATCGTGGCTTCGGCGCTTCCAGCCCCCTGCTGCCGTCGCAGACCAGTGTCGTAGTCGACGCAAAGCATGGGCTGCAAGAACTCGCGCGGCGCCAGCCTTCGGTGCAGCGCCGTTTCGTCTATGGCCATAGCCTTGGGGGCGCGGTGGCCGTGGCGCTTGCGGCGGACCCTGATCGCCCGGATTTTGCCGGATTGATCCTGGAGTCCACATTCACCAACATTCGGCAGATGATTGCCGCCAGCCGCTGGTCACAGATTCCCGGCCTTTCTCTGCTCGTCACCCAACCCTTCGATTCGCTGGCCGCCATCGGCCGGGTGGAGCAGCCGATTCTCTTCCTGCACGGCACCGAGGATCGCGTCGTTCCGCACAGCATGAGCGATATCTTGTTCGCAGCGGCATCGAGCGACGGGAAGCCTTTGCGCCGGCAAGTAAAGATACAGGGCGCTTCGCATTCGGGCGCCAGCCGGCATCCCGACTATCGGCAGGCTGTGCGTGACTTCATGGGACGGGTCAACGGCGGCATTCCGGCAGTTCCCAGGGCATAGCATTACCGTCCACGGCGCAGGCCTGCACGCTGGACTCCATGCAGGCCGCGTCAAAGCCCTGGGCGGCCAGCCATTCGTCGCTATAGTAGGTTTGGCTATAGCGCTCACCACTGTCACACAGTACGGTGACGATAGACCCGCACTGGCCCGCCTCGTGCATTTCGCGCGCA
>JAEWEH010000223.1 GCA_023389535.1 Pseudomonadota bacterium | reverse complement strand
ATTGGCGGGAGCAAGCAAATTGTCCGGTCGGCGTCCTTGATGCAGCGCATCCAGGCCGTTGATGAGCAGCCAGCCCATGGCGTCGCGCGTTTCCTGGGTGGCGCTGCCGATGTGCGGCGAAAGAAATACATTGTCCAGGGCGCGATAGCGCGGATCGATATCGGGTTCATTGGCGAACACGTCCAGGCCTGCGGCAAACAGGCGGCCTGTCGATAGCGCGGTGATCAAGGCGTCGTCTTGCACGAGATCGCCGCGCGAGATATTCACCACCACGGCCTGCGGAGGAAGCAGCGCGATGCGGGCGGCATTGATGACGCCTTTCAATTGCGGAGAACCGGGTGCGGCGATGACCAATACGTCGGCAAGGCGCAAGGCGTCGTCCAGGCTGGCGTGGTAGATAGCGCCGGCTTCCTGTTCCGGGGGCAGCTTGCGCCGGTTGTGATAGTGAATTTCCATGCCGAAGGCCCTTGCCCGTGAGGCGATTTCGCGCCCGATGCGGCCCATGCCGAACACCATGGCGCGCTTTCCTTTCAGGCCTGTTCCGAGCAATTGCGTAGGACTCCACCCGGTCCACTCGCCGCTGCGCACCATGCGGTCCGCTTCATAGCCGCGGCGGCATGCATTGAGCATCAGCATCATGGCAATTTCCGCGCAGGCGTCGCTAAGCACATCAGGAGTGTGCAGCACGCCGATGCCGAGTTCCTGTGCAGCGTTCATGTCGATGTGGTCGTAGCCGACCGATAGCGTAGCGACGTAGCGCAGTGTGGGCGCGAGCCGGCGCAGGACGCTTGCATTGATTTGCTCGGTGGCACTGGCGAACAATACCTGCGAGCCTTGCGCAAGCCGCGCAATGTCGTCTGGGCGCAGGATGCTGTCGTCCTTATTGAGCCGTAAATCGTAGCGTGTCCGCAAGGCTGCTTCGACGTTGTCGGTGAAACGCCGGCACAAGTAGGCCATCGGCTTCGTCGCGCTCGATGTCATGTTTCGCTATGCCTCCTCATCGTTTTTTAGTACTATCAATTTATATGACAACTTTGTCAAGAAATTTTTTCCTCGCCCACCCATAGCGAACGACTACAAGGCGCGCGTTGAGTCATGCAAGATAACAAGCCAGGCAGTGAAAGAACGCTCTCCGACCGGCTCACGGAAGTGCTTGCGCGCGAAATACGGAACGGCGCATATCCGGTAAATTCGCGGCTGCCCACTGAAAAGTTCATGACGGAAGCATACGGTGTCAGCCGCACCGTCGTGCGGGAGGTCATGTCGCGCCTCAAGTCCGAAGGCTTGGTGGAAACGCGGCAGGGCAGTGGCACTGTCGTGCTGGATCCGTCGTCCAGTGATGCGTTCCGGCTGGGCCGTCCCGACGAAGATCCCGCCCGCGGGGTGTTGCGCATCATCGAGTTGCGTCGCGGCCTGGAGGGCGAAATGGCGGCCTTGGCGGCGGAGCGGCGCAGTGCACAAGACATGCTGCGCATCAACCGCGCCCTGGCGGATATAGACAGGGCCGTTGAAATGGAGGGCGACGGCGTGGAAGAAGACCTGGCTTTCCATATCGCCATTGCCCATGCCACCGGCAATCCCCACTACCCGGAATTGCTGGGCATGCTGACCCGTGCGCTGAAGGACGCCATACGGGTCACCCGCGGCAACGAAGCCCGCCAAATACAGCTTGCCGAAGATGTGCGCAGCGAACACGAGGCCATACGCGCCGCAATCGAACGCCAGGATGTCGATGCCGCAAGGGCTGCGGCATTTCATCACATGGCGAGCACCGCCACACGCATCCAGAATGTGGATCCCGATTACTGGCAAGGCGCCAGCCGCGCCCCGGCCGGCAGGCTGGCACGGACGCGCCTGGCGGCGGAGCTCAGAAAAGGCAAGTAGGCACCGCTCACCCATGACGATGCTGTCGCCCGGCTCGGGCGACATTCGCCGGCCCGTCATTCAGGGCGGGTTTGGGGCCCGCCCGCGATCAGTTCAATATCGCTAGCTTCTTTCTTGAGATGAGGTCGAAATCAATGTTTGCCCCCAGGCCCGGTAACGTCGGCGCCTGTACCATGCCTTCATCGTTAACGACAATATCTTCCGCCAGGCCATATTTTTGTGCCTCATCAGGCAAAAGCACTTCGAAGAACTCCGTATTGCGTATGGCCATGGTGACATGAAGGTTCGCCACATTATTCAGTGAATTACCACCGTGATGTATTTCGAAATTCATGCCGAATGCTTCGGCGACATGGGCTGCCTTGAGTACTGTCGTTATGCCGCCTTTAACCGCTACATCTCCACGCAGATAGTCCGTCGCCTTGGCTGTCAGCCACGCAACATAAGTGTCCAGGCCGGCAATCGGATATTCCGTTGCCATGATCGGAATGTATAGCTGTTGCTTGAGCTTCTGGTAGTTGTAGATGTCCCATTCCGCCAACGGGTCTTCATACCAGTAGTACTTCATTTCTTGTATGGCCCGGCCGACCCGCAAGGCCTGCGGATAATCATAGCCCCAGGTCGAATCCAGCATCAGCTTGTAGTCGTCGCCCACTGCTTTGCGTACCGTTTCGCACAGCCGGATGTCTTCCTGCCAGTTCTGCGGCGGGTGTATCTTGTAGGCCGCCCAGTTCATGGATTTGAACGATAGCGCCTGCTCTGCGTAGGATCCATGGTCCGGCAGGACGGCGGAACTGGCGTAGGCCGGTATGCGATCGCGGAACGAACCCATCAGTTGATGAATGGGCAGGCCTGCAACTTTGCCGGCAATATCCCACAGGGCGATATCCACCGCGCCAATGGAGCGAATGCTGGCGTTGCGTGACCGCTGCCACAGCGTCTTGTTCAGGGCTTCGCGGTCCAGCGGATTGCGGCCGATCAGCGCAGGCTTAAGGAAGTAGATGAGCCCGGGGCCATCCATGTCGGCCGGGTTGCGCGCCGACCCAAGGAAAGCATGCCCAGCCACGCCTTCATCGGTAAGGATCTCCAGCAAGCCCAGCTCGCTTTCACCGCCGAAGCTGCCGGTGTGTTTGCCATAGCTTGTGGCGGTAATGCCATCCCAGGCAAAAAGGGTCAATTTGACGTCGGTGATTTTCACGCAATATGTCTCCGGATGAGTGGGTCTTTATGCCGCTTGGAACACAACCTTACCCGATTTTCCAGCCCCACCGGTTGGCAGTCTAAAGGTCCTCAGAGCCGGACGCCGCTTCCGCGACACTGGACGTTCACATACAAAAAGGTAGAATCCCGACAGTAGCTTCCACTCTTGTAGCGGCCTCTAGCGGTACTGCATCGGCTTATGACCTTGGGCAAAGAACCGTGGCGCGCCAGGCTGGCGCTGGGATTTTCTAAGCAGTACGAGCGTCGCTCCGTCTTGTCCACGCGCGAGCATGAAGGCCCGATCCTGGTTCAAAGAGCCTTGTATCCGGAAGGGCCGGAAGTTTGACCGAAAGCCGCATCCGCCGTGAAACCATCGCGGCCGAAGACATATTGCATGATCTTGGCGCACTTTCCATCATGAGCTCCGATTCGCAAGCCATGGGCCGGGTGGGCGAGGTTGTCCTGCGCACCTGGCAGACAGCCCACAAGATGAAACTGCAGCGGGGCAGTCTGGAAGGCGATAGTAGTCGGGCCGATAATGAACGCATCAAACGGTATATTGCCAAGTACACGATCAATCCCGCGCTGGCTCATGGCGTTGCGCATCTGATCGGCTCCGTCGAAGTTGGCAAGCTGGCCGATCTCGTGCTGTGGAAGCCGGCGTTTTTCGGCGTCAAGGCCAATATGGTGCTAAAGAGCGGCATGGCGGTGGCCGCCAGCGTCGGCGACATGGGGGCCTCCATTTCGACCCCGCAGCCCGTGCTTATCCGCCCGATGTGGGGCGGCTATGGCAAAGCGCTGCGCACCTCGGTCAACTTCGTATCACAGGCCAGCCAGGGCAGTCCGGTCTTGCATCAATTGGGCTTGAACAAGCGTCTGGAAGCCGTAAGGGGTTGCCGCCATGTCACCAAGCACGACATGGTGCGCAATAGCTGGTTGCCCAAAATCACGGTCGATCCGCAAACCTACGAGGTCTACGCCGACGGGCAGTTGCTCACTTGCCAGGCGGTCGACCACCTGCCCATGGCACAACGTTATTTCCTGTTCTGATGATACGCATCGCCAACAAGTTCATCAGGCGCGATCGGGTTGCGAAAGCGCTTTATCGCGGCGCGCCTGCCGTTACCCTGACCCTTGCCGAGCGCCGTCGCAGCAGGCAACGGCTCGTCCTGGACAGCGGTGAAGAGGTCGGCCTGGCCATGGACCGCGGCCTGGTCCTGCGGGACGGCGATCTGCTCGTGACTCAAGACGGCGGCTTCATTGTGGTGAA
>JAEWEH010000214.1 GCA_023389535.1 Pseudomonadota bacterium | reverse complement strand
TCGATGAAATCGGTGGGCTTGGAGGGCAAGGGCAGCGGGTTCCAGCGCAGCCGGTTAGGGTTGAAAGGCGTGCCTGCGGCGAAGTCGCAAGTCCAGCCCGGAGCGCCATGAAAGGGTTCGAACGCCTTCTGCAATGCGGCCGGCCGTATGCGGTATAGCCACGAGCGGCGGCCTTCTGCACGGGGCACGGTGAAGGCCGTGCCGGAAAGCTGTTCCGCATACAAGCCATAAGGGCATATTTGCGGCGAATTGCGGCCTACCGGCAAGGCGCCGGGCAGGGCTTCGGTCGAGCAGGCATTGCCAAAACCGGTTTGATATTTCAGTGTATCCATGATGTGCTTGCCTCGGGCTCCATGAGCCCTTTCTATAGGGTTGCGCGAGCCCGTTCCAGGGCTTCCGAGAAAACAGCCAGATCGCCAATGTGGTTGGACAGGAGCAGCACCAGCGCCGCATTCATGGCGTGGCTTTGTTCGTTGCTGAGGCCACGATGTGCATCGATCAGCATTTCGTAGAAATCGTCCGGCGCGGCAAAGTTGGAAGAGGTGTTCAGGCGGTTCATGGCGTGACCTCGTTGTGGCTGTCCGTTGCCCGGTGCAGCGCGGCCAGGATGCGTCTGGCGTCCGCCTGCCGCCACCGCGCCGCGATGTGCTGATCGGGCCGTATCAAGTAGCATGCGCCCTGCAGCGCATCGTAGCGCCGTGCCAGTGTCAGCTGGCGATCCACCACCGAGTGATAGCGGGCGGGCGCTCTGCGCGACAGCGCGGGGTTCAGCACGAGCACCAGTTTCACGCCTGCCGGATGATCCTGCAACTGGGCAAGTGCTTCCAGGGTGGCATCGTCGGGCAGGGCGGTGTCGCAAAACACGGCGATGACGAAGCGGCCATCCAGTTCCGCCAGCCACCAGTCCAAGCGCCCGTCCTTGGTCAGCGGCCCATCCGGCGCTACAGTGCCCGGCAATAGGTCGCGGGAAAACGCATCCGCATCGGGGGTGTTCAGCGACGAGCCGGTGTAGGCACTGGGCAGGGAAAGCCGTCCGCTGTTCACCAGCCTGCGTGCGAATTCATTGTCCTTGGCCAGTTTCAGCACGGTGTTTCTGAACAGCAGGCTGATGTCGCTTTTGGGGGTAATGAAGTCGGTGGACCGGGAGGAATTCAGTATGTTCTCGTCCGCGGCGGGCTCGCGTTCTTCCGCGTAGCTGTCGATCAGAGCCTCGGGCGCCAGGCCCCGGCACACCAATGCCAGCTTCCAGGCAAGGTTGTCCGCGTCCTGGATGCCGCTATTGGCGCCGCGTGCACCGAAGGGCGATACGCGATGCGCCGAGTCGCCGGCAAAGACGACGCGGCCGTGCCTGAAGCGGTCCATGCGTTCGCAGGCAAAAGTGTAGATACTGACCCATTCCAGCTCGAACGCGGTGTCCTGCCCCAACAGGGCGCGTATGCGGGGCAATACCTTTTCCGGCTTGACCTCTTCAACGGGATCCGCATCCCAGCCCAGCTGGAAATCAATGCGCCAGACATTGTCCGGCTGGCTATGCAACAACACCGATTGGCCGGGATGGAAGGGCGGATCGAACCAGAACCAGCGTTCGGTCGGGAAATCAGCGTGCATGCGGACATCCGCGATCAGGAAGCGATCGTGGAAAATCCGGCCGTGGCTTTCCTGGCCCAGCATCTTCCGCAAGGGAGAGCGGGCGCCATCGCACGCGATCAACCAATCAGCCGTCAGCGTGTAGGCGCCATCGGGCGTGTCTACGGTCAAGGCGACATGATCGCCACGCTGTTCGATGGCGGTGGCTTTGTTCTTCCAGCGCAGGTCGATATTGGGATGGGCGGCGGCTTGCTCGTACAGGAAGCCTTCGCAATAGTACTGCTGCAGGTTGATGAAGGCCGGGCGCCTGTGGCCCTGTTCGGGCAGCAGGTCGAAGCGCCAGACCTCTTCACCCTGAAAGTACACGCGGCCCACGTTCCACGAGACGCCCTTTTGGACCATGCGCTCACCCACGCCCAGCCTGTCCCAGATATCCAGGGTGCGCTTGGCGAAGCAGATGGCGCGCGAGCCCGTGGACAGACGATAGTCATCGTCGATGACGACGACCTGCAACCCGCGTTGCGCCAGGTCCAGCGCCATGGTCAGGCCGACCGGGCCGGCGCCGACGATGACGACGGCGTGGTGCGCGCCGCCTGCCGCGGGGACTGGCCGATACTCGAACTCAAGCGCCTGGTAATTGATGTCTGCCACCTTGGCCTCTTGCTTTGAAAAGGATGTCGGTACATTGCCGCGTTTTTTGCCCGTCGATATGGCGCGCCCGACGATGCCGCGGCGGCGCCGCCGCTGTGATGCAAAGGCGGGCGCGCCGCAGGCTTAAGCCTGGCCTTCCAGCTGCTTCCACATCTCGATATCGCGTTCCGCCGTCCAGATGCGCGGGTCGTCATGGCCGGTGGCTTCGTCGTAGGCGCGCGAAACGTCGAAGGGCATGCAGTGATCGAAGATGGCCCAGCTTGCATAGCGCGGCTTCATCGAGTCATAGGTTTCACGATAGATCGTCTTCAGGTCCTTGCCATCGGCCACGCCGCTGTAAACCGATGAATAAAGCTCGGTCAGGAAGGCGCGCGTGCCTGCCAGCGCCTGGCGCACTTCCGTGGCGTTCTTCAGCGCCGGCCCGCGGCCCGGAACCATTTTCTCGGCATGGAATTCAGCCAGCGTGTCCAGCGTATGGGGCCACTCGCGGAAATAGCAATCGCCCGCATAAGGCGTGGATTGGTATTCCACCAGGTCGCCGGCGAACAGGATGCGCTGCTCGGGCAGCCAGGCAATGGTGTCGCCTTTGGTGTGGCCGCGGCCGACTTGCAGGATCTGCACTTCCAGGTTGCCCAGGTTGACCGTCATTTCGCCATCGAAAGTGATGGTGGGCCAGGTCAGGCCGGGGGGCACGGATTCGACATTGCGGAACAGGCGCGGGAAGCGGCCGATTTCGCTGGCCTTATCCTGTTCCCCGCGTTCGACGATCAGGTCGTAGGTGTCGCGGCTGGCGATGATTTCCTGGGCGTTGTAGGCCGAGGCGCCCAGCACGCGGACGGCATGGTAGTGGGACAGCAGGATGTATTTGACGGGTTTGTCGGTCACTTCCTTGATGCGCCGGATGACATCCTGCGCCATGACGGGTGTGGCCTGGGTGTCGATGACCATGGCGGCATCATCGCCGATGATGACGCCGGTATTGGGGTCCCCTTCCGCAGTATAGGCGTAGGCATTGTCGGAAAGCTTTTCGAACGATACGACTTTGTCTGCCAGGTCGGCGTGGGATGCGAACTGCTTGCTCATGGGTCGAACTCCTCCGTTAGAGTGGAAAAATATAACGCAGCGTTCGCTATTATGCAATGTGTTAGTTATAAACGAATATCGCTACCATCCTGATCTTCATCGACGCTGGCACTTCGGGCAGTAATAGCTGGCTCTTTGCCCCTGCACAATACGCCGGATGGGCGTGGCACAGATACCGCAGGGTCGGCCGGCTTTTTCGTAGACCGCGGCATGCAGGGTGAAATAGGCGCCGGGCTGGCCTGTGGCGTTGACGTAATCGCGCAAGGTGCTGCCCCCGGATTCCAGCGCATCGCGCAGCGTCGCCTGTATGGCGGTGACCAAGGCGTCGCAGCGCGCTGCCGACAATTTTCCGCCAGCAGTGCGGGGATTGATGCGGGCACGGAACAGCGCTTCCGATGCGTAAATATTGCCGACCCCAACGACAATGCGGCCGCCCAGCAAGGCCTGCTTGATGGCCATGGCCTTGCCTTTCAGACTGCTGTGCAGATAGGCCGGCGTGAAGCCGGGGTCGAAGGGCTCCATGCCCAGGCCGGCCAGCAGCGGATGCGCTTCGATGGGGCCGTCGGCACGGTCGTGCCACAGTATGGCGCCAAAACGGCGCGGATCATGCAGCAGGAAGCGCGCATGCTCGAATACCCATTCCGCATGATCGTGTTTGCGCAAGCCTTCTTCAAGAGGCACGCGCCGCATGGATCCCGACATGCCCAGGTGCACAATCTGGGTGCCATGGTCAAAACGAATCAGCAGATACTTGCCGCGGCGATCGCAGCCCAGTACTTGGCGCCCGCTGATCTTGTCGGCCAAATCGGCGGGGACGGGCCAGCGCATGCGGTGCTCGTGAACGATGAACCGCTGCAGCACATGGCCCGGCATGAGCGTCGCTAATCCGCGACGCGTGGTTTCGACTTCTGGCAACTCAGGCATACGGGGGTGATAAGATCATTAAATCTGACTATGTAATTTTGCCATCTGACGCTTATCTCGGGCGCAGCGGCGATGGTTCTCTTGAATGAAACTTTCAATTCCTCTGCTGTTTACGGTGTTTGCGCCTGTCATCGTGGCCGTGCAAGGCGCCCATGCGGCGCCGGTCCAAGAGGTTCCCGAGCAAATTGAACTCATCCGCCTGCGCGCAGGTGAGCTTCCCGATGTCAAGCTTACCGCCGATATCATGTACCGCATACTGGCAGCGGAAATCGCAGCCACCCGAGGTGATTACGATATGGCGGGACAGACCTTCCTGGATCTGGCCCGTGAAACATCGGACCCCAGGTTGGCAAAAAGGGCATTCCAGTTCTCGATGGCAAGCCGCGACCTCGGCCGGGCCCTGACAGCGGCGCGTATGTGGGCCGCGCTTGCGCCCAAGGACCCGGAAGCCGTGGCGGCGTCCCTGGCGCTGGCCGCATCCAATGGGCACACATCAGGGCTGGCATCGGCACTGTGGGCGCGCATCGAGAAGGCGGACGACAAAGAGCAGGCCGTCGCGCAGGCATCGGCCATCGTCAGCAAGATGCCCGACAAGCGGCTTGCGCTGGAAGTCCTGGAAAAAGCCCTGCATCCATCGGTGCGCAGCTTGCCGGTAGCCCATCTGGCGCTGGCCGATGCGGCCTGGGCCGCGTCCGAACCTGCGCGGGCGCTGGATGAAGCGCGCCAAGCGCTGGCGCTGGACCAGGATTCGGAAGGCGCCGCGCAACGCGTGCTGGAATACGGGCTGAAGGTCGATGCGGCCGCGGCGATCGCCGAGACGCGCGCCTACCTGCGTAGCCATCCCGACAGTCGCAAGCTGCAGCTCTTGCTCGTCAACCGGCTGGTCGACAGGCGCGAGTTTGATGCGGCCCTGGGCCAGGTCAGGACCATGCGACAGCGCGCGCCCGAAGACTTCGACTTGCTGTATACCGAGGCCGAGGTCAATATTCGCGCCGAACGCTACGAAGACGCGAAGTCTTTGCTCAATGAATACATCAATGTACAGACCCAGCGGCGGCGGTCCGTACATGACAAGGCCAGCAGCGCTGGGTCGGATGCGTCCGATGCGCGTCTGTTATTGGTGCAGATCGCCGAAAAGCAGGGCAAGCTGAAAGAAGCCATTGCCCAGCTCGATCTGATCGACGATCCGTCCCTGGCCTTCCAGGCTCAGATCCACAAAGCCGTGCTGTTGTCCCGCCAGGGTGACTTGGCCGCGGCGCGCCGCACCATCGACAAGCTGAAACCCCAGGACAAGCAAGAGCGTTCGGTTGCGGCCCTGACTTTGGCATCCATCTATCGTGAAGGCGGGCGCACGGATACCGCGGTCGATATCCTGGTTAAGGCCGACCAGGACCTCCCCGACACGGCGGAGATCAAATACGACTTGGCCATGCTGTACGAGCGGCAGGGCAAGACGGCGGAATTCGAGGCCTTGATGCAGCGTGTAATCGAACTGGATCCGAATAACGCCAACGCCTACAACTCATTGGGATACACCTACGCCGACCAGAACCGCAACCTGGACGAAGCCCAGGACTTGCTCGAGCGCGCCCTGGAGCTTGAACCGGACAACCCCTATATTCTTGACAGCGTGGGCTGGTACCTATTCCGCACCGGTGATTACCAGGCGGCCATCGAATACCTGGAGCGCTCTTATGTCCAGCTGCCCTCGGCCGAGGTCGCCGCGCATCTGGGCGAGGTCTTGTGGGTCAGCAAGCGCCAGGATGACGCGCGGCGCATCTGGCGCGAAGGTATGGCGAAGGACCCCAAGAACGAAACACTTTTGCAGACGCTGAAACGCCTGGGAGTCAACTTGGAATGATAACGAGTCAAGGCGCAAGCTTCGCCATGGATGACGCAGTCAAGCGTGACTTCACCCGGTGGGCCTCCTGGTTTCTCATGTCTGTACTGGCCATGCTTTTGGTCGGCTGCGCCACGCCTCAGTCCCCCGCTCGCCAGGCGACCGGCGCCGACTTTGAACGCAGCGGCCGCTTCGCCGTAGCCGTAGAGTACTTCGGTGGCAAGCGCGACGCTGTACAGGGCGGCTTTTCGTGGCTGGACCAAGGCCGCCGGCTGGTGCTGGATTTGCGCAACCCCATGGGTTCCACGCTGGCCCGCGTGCAGGTGGACGCGTCCGGCGCTTTGCTGGTACGCAGCAATGGCGAACGCGAGCACGCGCCGCATCCCGACGCACTGGTCGAGCAGGTGCTGGGCAGTCCCGTGCCGGTGGCCGGTCTGCGCGATTGGCTGCACGGGCGCACCGGCGGGGTGCCGGGTGATGCCACCGGGTTGCAGCGCGACAGCGAGGGGCGGCTGTCAAGCTTCAATCAGGATGGCTGGAGGGTGCAGTTATCGCGTTACGACGGCCTGGGGCCGCGCCTGCTGCAAATGAATCGCAATGAAGCATCGCGCAGCATCAGCGTGCGTCTGGTGGTGGATGACAACTAGGGCCTACGCGTGTAGCGTCGGCAGGGCCATAAAGGGAACGCGGTGGCTTTATACGATGTGCCGGCCCCGGCAAAAATCAATCTTTTCCTGCATGTGACCGGCCGTCGCCCGGACGGCTACCATTTGCTGCAAACGGCTTTTCGCTTCATAGACCTTAGCGATACGCTCGATTTCGACATACGGCGCGATGGGCGGATCGAACGCGACGCGGACGCCGCGCCCGGCCTGAATCCTGACGATGATCTGGTCATCAAGGCGGCCAAGGCCTTACAGCGGGCCACGGGGTCGCCTTTGGGGGCGCACATCGCTTACCGCAAGCGCATACCCGCGGGCGGTGGGCTGGGCGGGGGGTCCAGCGATGCCGCAACGACCCTGATCGCCTTGAACCGCTTATGGAATACGGGCTTGAGCCGCCAAGAGCTGATGGCGCTGGCACTGCCTTTGGGCGCGGACGTGCCCGTATTCATTTTCGGGCAGCCGGCATTTGCGCAAGGCGTAGGGGAAGAACTCTTCCCCTTGGACCTGCCCGCGGATCGCGCCTATCTTGTTGTACAGCCGCCGCAGCATGTGCCCACCGCAGAGGTATTTGCCAGCCCCGATTTGACAAGAGATTCTCCTTACGTCAAAATGTCGCTCTTTGCTGATTGGCAAACAATCAATGCCCCGGGATTTTTTGGGCGCAACGATTTAGAGCCTGTTGTTTTTGCAAAGTACCCACGCGTTGCGGCCGCCCACGGCTGGCTTATGCAACAGGGTCTACATGCAAGAATGAGCGGCTCGGGCGCGTGCCTTTTTGTCGAGTTTGTAACGATGAAAGAGGCCAGCCTGCGCAGGCAGCAAATTATCGGTAAAATGTCCACTGATAAAGATGCGGCGGTAGTTCAAGGCATATGGGCTTGTCCCGGTCTTATCGATCACCCTCTGAGGCATTGGATACGCAGTTGAAATTGGGGAATCGCCAAGCTGGTTAAGGCACTGGATTTTGATTCCAGCATGCGAAGGTTCGAATCCTTCTTCCCCAGCCATTCTCAAGCCGCAAGGCTTGCAGTGACTAAAGCTGTTGAGTCGGCCCCCAAGGTGCTGGTCAACAGCTTTGTTGTTTGACGCCAAGAAATCACCTAGCCATGGCACACGACAGATTCATGATTTTTACCGGCACTGCCAACACCCGTTTGGCTGTCGATGTCGCAAATCACCTTGACATGTCGTTGGGCAAGATGTCAGTGGGTCGTTTTTCCGACGGCGAAGTCATGGTGGAAATCAACGAGAACGTGCGCGGCAAGGACGTCTTCGTGTTGCAGCCCACGTGCGCGCCCACCAACGACAACCTGATGGAAATCATGGTCATGGTCGACGCGCTGCGTCGCGCCTCGGCCGGCAAGATCACCGCCGCCATTCCGTATTTCGGCTATGCGCGCCAGGACCGCCGCCCGCGCTCGGCGCGCGTGGCCATCTCCGCCAAAGTGGTCGCCAACATGCTGCAGGTCGTCGGCGTTGACCGCATCATGACCATGGACCTGCATGCCGACCAGATCCAGGG